>NZ_JAMXFI010000046.1:0-58632 GCF_025460875.1 Microvirga yunnanensis | reverse complement strand
ACGCCGAGTAGCGGTCGGTGCGCGGCTTGCCCACGGTCTCGACGAGCTTGTCGATCACGTGCTGGGGAGCCTGAAGGTCCGGATTGCCCATCCCGAGGTCGATGATGTCCGCCCCGTTGGCGCGGGCCGCGGCCTTGATGCGGTTGACCTGCTCGAACACATAAGGAGGGAGGCGCTTAATCCGGTAGAAATCAGGCATGGGTCTCGTCCTCGGGCGGAATCACGGGGTTCCGGTATAGGTTCTAAGGCGTTCTCTTGGAATTCGTCTTCTGGCGCGCCGGCTGCGACGTGTTGGCCGGAAGCCTGACGGGCTCGGGAGGCGGCGTCTTGCCGAGCTCGGCCGCCGCTGCGCCGGCCGCCTCGTTCTGCGCCCGGATGGCATCGAGCTCCGCCTCGGCGGCCTTGACCTGATCGGCCGTGCGCGCAGCCGTCGGGCGCGCCGGGGCGGGCGTTCCGATCGGCATGTATTCCAGATTGGCGGGTCTCGAACGGGCCACGAAATCCGGGGTCGCGGCCGTCTGCGGGCCCGCCCCCACGGCCGTCGCCACGTCCCGGACGGGATTGAAGCTGCCGTTGCAGCCGGCGAGACCGGCGGCAAGGGCCCCGGCGGCAAGGGCCGCGGCGGCAAAAGCCGGGATGCGGCGGATCAGAAAGGGCTTCGTACGCATTGTGATACCTAAGATCTGCAAATGGCTCTGGCATATCCGACGAGCCGAACGCTAGCGCATCGTGCGGTAAAAGTGGCCCCGGTTTTCCGGTCCCACGATGCGCCGCTCAGAGGCGTGAGCACCGGATCCATCCCAAAAGTGGAATCCACTTTTGGGTCCGATGCTCTAAGATGTCGGAAATGCAGCCTGGGAGCAACGCTGCTGCGATAGAGGGAGATCGCCTTATGGACAAGCCATACGGTGAGGAGAAGACCCAAGGCCCGATGCCGGACTTCGAGGCCCTCTCCCACAACATGGCCCGCTTCATCGAGGGAGCCGGCAAGGCCGCGGCCGCCTACCTCAAGCCCGTTCAGGACGGCCAGGCCGCGCCGGAGCTGTCGAGCGACGCTTCGGAGGCCATCAAGTCCCTCAGCCGCGTGGCCGAAGCCTGGATGAGCGATCCGCAGAGGAGCTTCGAGGCTCAGTCCCGTCTCGGGACGCAGTTCATGTCGCTCTGGGCCTCGACCCTGAAGCGGGCCCAGGGGGAGCCCGTGGACCCGGTGGCGGAGCCCGAGCCCAAGGACAACCGCTTCAAGGACCCGGAATGGTCCGAGAATCCGATCTTCGATTTTCTGAAACAGGCCTATCTCATCTCGTCCCGCTGGGCCGAAGACCTCGTGGAGGACGCGGAGGGCCTGGACGAGCGCACCCGCCACAAGGCCCAGTTCTATCTCAAGCAGCTCTCCAGCGCGCTCTCCCCGTCGAACTTTCTCCTGACCAATCCGGAGCTCATCCGGGAGACCCTGCGCGAGAACGGCGCCAACCTCGTGCGCGGCATGACCATGCTGGCGGAGGACATCGAGGCGGGCGGCGGCGAGCTGAAGATCCGCCAGTCGGACACGAGCAAGTTCAAGGTCGGGGTGAACATCGCCACCACGCCCGGCAAGGTGATCTTCCGCAACGACCTGATCGAGCTGATCCAATATGCCCCGGCCACGGAGAAAGTGCTCAAGCGGCCCCTGCTGATCGTCCCGCCCTGGATCAACAAGTTCTACATCCTCGACCTCAACCCCGAGAAGAGCTTCGTCCGCTGGGCGGTCGCGCAGGGCCTGACCGTGTTCTGCATCTCCTGGGTCAATCCGGCCGAGCAGCACGCGGAGAAGGGTTTCGAGCACTACATGGTCGACGGCATCTTCGCCGCGCTCGACGCCGTCGAGCAGGCAACCGGCGAGAAGAAGGTGACGGCCATCGGCTACTGCGTCGGCGGAACGCTGCTCGCCACCACCCTGGCCTACATGGCGGCCAAGCGCGACAAGCGGATCGACAGCGCCACGTTCTTCACCGCGCAGGTGGATTTCACCCATGCGGGCGACCTGAAGGTCTTCGCCGGCGAGGATGAGGTGCGCAGCCTCGAGGCCACCATGAAGAAGCGCGGCTACCTCGAGGGCTCGCGGATGGCGAACGCCTTCAACATGCTGCGGCCCAACGATCTGATCTGGCCCTACGTGGTCAACGTCTACATGAAGGGCCAGTCGCCCTTCCCGTTCGACCTGCTGTACTGGAACGCCGATTCCACCCGCATGCCGGCGGCCAATCACGCCTTCTATCTGCGCAACTGCTATCTCGAGAACAGGCTCGCCAAGGGCGAGATGGAGCTTGCCGGCGTGAAGCTGGATTTGAAGAAGGTGAAGGTGCCGATCTTCAACCTCGCCACCAAGGAGGACCACATCGCCCCGGCCCGGTCCGTGTTCGCAGGCTCGAAGGCGTTCGGCGGGCCGGTCGACTACGTGCTCGCCGGCTCCGGCCATATCGCCGGCGTGGTCAATTCGCCGAGCAAGGCGAAATACCAGTTCTGGACCGGCGGCCCCGTGGAGGGCGAACTGGAGGACTGGCTGAAGCAGGCCAAGGAAACCACCGGCACCTGGTGGCCCTACTGGTTCGACTGGATCAAGGCGCAGGCGCCCCGGATGGTGTCCGCCCGCGAGCCTGGCGGCGGCAAACTCGAGCCGCTCTGCGACGCGCCGGGAACCTACGTCCTGGAGAAATCCTGAATCGCGTCTGAGGAACGCGCTCAGTCGCTGGCCCTGACAATCTCCCGGGTCATGGCCGGGCTCGTCCCGGCCATCCCGGTCCTGTGAGACTCGGCGTTTCGAGAAATCGGGATCACCGGCACGAGGCCGGTGATGACGTCGAGGGAGCGAGTTCAACACCAAACAAGAAAGGCCGGCATCTCTGCCGGCCTTCGGGTCGTCGCTTTGCGAGCGCTCAGTACTTGCGGACGAGCGGGACCGCCGGGATGGCGACCTTCGGGTCGTCCCAGCGGTAGCGAACCGCCGCCGACACGATGTCCACGTCCGAATCCACATCGGCCACGTAGGGAAGCCCGGCGTAGTCCTGATGTCCGGGAAGGATCCGGATATCCGTCTCCTTGGCGAAGATGTGGGTGTAGGCCAGGTCGAAGGACAGCCGGTCGTTCCACTGGTAGCTGGCGCCGAGCGACGCCCAGATGCGGTCGTTGTCGGGCAGGCGCGTCGAACGGATCTCCGTGTCGATCGGCGATTGCTCGTAGGCGAGACCGGCGCGCAGGGTCCACTGCTCGTTCAGCCGGTAATCCGCGCCGAGGGAGTAGAAGAACCCGTCCTCGTAGTTGAGCGGGATATCGGTGACGGCGACGCCGCCGGGGCCGATCACGAGAGGCGTCTTGAGGACGCTCCAGTTGGTCCACTCGAAGCCGGCATGAACCGTGATGTTCGGCGTGATCACCTGCGAGAGGCCGATGGTGAGCTGATCCGGCGTCTTGAGCTTCGCGGTGATCGGAATTTGCGCGAAGGGCCCGATGGAGCCGAACGGCGCCGACAGGTCGCCCTCGAGCTCATGCTCGACCTGCGACCGGTAGCCGACGCCGATCGTGGTTCCGGCGAACGGAGTGATCGTCACGCCGGCCGTGAAGCCGAAGCCCACGTCGTCGCCGTCGAGGATCGCGCTCGGCGCGCCGGGCAGCACCGCCGAGGTGGCCGGACCGCCCGGGAAGGGCACCGCCCGCTTGAGGCGGATGTCGAAATACTGCAGGGACGGACCCACGGCGACCGACAGCCAGTCGTTCACCTTCACGCCGAGCACCGGGTTGACGTTCACGGAGAAGATCCGCGACGAGCGCGAATAGAGTTGGCCGGACCAGTTCTGGCGCGGGTCGGTGACGAGGCCGTACGGCGTCGTGCTGGAGACGCCGAGCCAGAGCGTGTCGTTGATCTGGTAGGAGCTGTATCCCGCCGGAACGACCGCGTCCTCGCCGATGTCGCCTGAACCGCCGAACACGAAGGTCGGCACGGACGGCAGCGGGTTGATGTCGACCCGGGGAATGATCACCGAAGCGTGCCATTCGCTCTGCCAGCCCGGCGCCATGGTGATGACGGCCGGGTTCCAGAACATGGAGGACAGGTAGCCCGAACCCGAGGCCGCGCCGGCGAAGGAATATCCCTGCGCGGTGGCGCTCTGCTCGCGGAGCGCGAAGGCTCCGGCCTGAGCACCGCCCTGAGCGGCGATGAGGGCTGCGAGGGACACCGCAGCCAGTGACAACGAACGAGAGAGACGACCCATGGAGTTTTCCTGCCCTTGGTATTCTTGATACGGGAGAATCCCGTCGTGTGGGCAATGTGCCAATGCTTAAATTTGGCCGCAATCTTTTCCTGAGCTTCCGCCCAGGCCTTAAATTTTCCTAAAAACTGTTGGCGCTTACTTAAATGATCTTCCTTTTGATTTGTTAATCACAAATACAAGGAAAGTATGCACGAATGGTTCACATGTAAACCGATGTATAGTCGGCTGACATCTTGAGCCAGGATACCTCGGACGGATGAGTGGACATCCGGTACTTTGTGGGCCGTCGTGGCATAACAGCAACATATTTGCGCCCAGAACGTGCATTGTACCGTGGCGCATTCGGGCCGATGATGCCCATGCCGTAACAAGAGGAGCGCTTGATGAAGCTGGTGAGATTTGGGGACGCTGGACGGGAGAAGCCGGGGCTGGTCGATTCGAGCGGACAGATCCGAGACCTCTCGGGACTCGTGCCCGATATTACCGGGGCGACCCTGTCGTCCGACACCCTGGACCGCATCCGCAAC
Source organism: Microvirga yunnanensis (assembly GCF_025460875.1). Lineage (NCBI taxonomy): Bacteria > Pseudomonadati > Pseudomonadota > Alphaproteobacteria > Hyphomicrobiales > Methylobacteriaceae > Microvirga > Microvirga yunnanensis. The sequence continues at coordinate 53,861 of NZ_JAMXFI010000046.1, read as the reverse complement.
ACCGACCCCAGCACCCTGCCGGTCGCCCCGTCGGGCCAGCGCCTGGGGCCCTGTGTCGGCCAGGTGCGCAACTTCATCGCCATCGGGCTCAACTACGCCGATCACGCGGCCGAGACGGGAGCACCGATTCCCGCGGAGCCGATCGTCTTCAACAAGGCCCCGTCCTGCATCGTCGGCCCGAATGACGACGTGGTCATCCCGCGCGGATCCCAGAAGACCGACTGGGAGGTGGAGCTCGCCATCGTGATCGGCGCGCGCGCCTCCTATATCGGGGCGAACGAGGCCCTGAATTTCGTCGCCGGCTACTGCGTCTGCAACGACGTGTCCGAGCGCGAGTACCAAATCGAGCGCGGCGGCACCTGGACCAAGGGCAAGGGCTGCCCGACCTTCGGCCCCCTGGGCCCCTGGCTCGTCACGAAGGACGAGATCGCCGACGTGCAGAACCTCTCCATGTGGCTCGAGGTGAACGGCGAGCGCGTGCAGAACGGCTCGACCAAGACGATGATCTTCAACGTGGCGCAGATCGTCTCCTACGTATCGCACTTCATGATCCTGGAGCCCGGCGACGTGATCACCACCGGGACCCCGCCCGGGGTCGGCATGGGCATGAAGCCGCAGCGTTTCCTGAAGGCGGGCGACGTGGTGAGCCTCGGCATCGAGGGCCTCGGCGAGCAGCGCCAGCGCTTCGTCGCCTTCGAGGGCAATGCGGTGGACACGAGCAAGAGCTGGAGGGGGCACTAGTCGCCCCACCCTGTCGTCATGGCCGGCCTTGTGCCGGCCATCTCGATCGGAAGGGCTCGGCGTTCCAAACGATCGGGATCACCGGGACAAGCCCGGTGATGACAGTGGGAGGGTGATCGTTCGGTTCGCGCTCCACCCTCCCCGCGTCATGGCCGGCCTTGTGCCGGCCATCCCGATAAGGTGAAGCGCGGCGCTCCACATGACCGGGATCACCGGCACGAGGCCGGTGATGACGTGAGAGGACGATTTCAGACCAGTCCCAGCATGAGCTGGATGTTCTGCACGGCGGCGCCCGAGGCGCCCTTGCCGAGATTGTCGAGCCGGGCCACCAGGACGGCGTGGTTGTAGCCCTCGTGCTGGAAGACGAAGAGTTCCAGCCGGTCGGTGTCGTTGAGGGCCTCCGGCTCGATCCGCTCGATCTTCTTACCGTCCCGGATGGTCGGCACGACGCTGACGAGGCCGCCGTCCCGGTAGTGGTTCAGGAGCGCCGCCTCGAGATCCGCCGCCTTCGGCTTGCCGGGCAGGAGGTCGAGATGCAGCGGCACGCTCACCAGCATGCCCTGCCGGAAATTGCCCACCGACGGGATGAAGATCGGCCTCCGGGCCAGGCCGGTGTACGTCTGCAGCTCGGGGACGTGCTTGTGCTCGAAGCCGAGACCGTAGAGCTCGAAGGCCGGGGCCGTGCCGGCCTCGTAGGCCTCGATCATCGAGCGCCCGCCCCCGCTGTAGCCGCTCACCGCGTTCACGCTGATCGGGTAATCGGCCGGGATCAGGCCCGCATCGACCAGCGGCCGGATGAGTGCGATCGCGCCGGTCGGGTAGCAGCCTGGATTGGCCACCCGGTCCGCCCTGGCGATCGCGTCGCGCTGCCCGGCATCGAGCTCGGCGAAGCCGTAGGCCCAGCCGGGCGCGACCCGGTGCGCCGTGCTGGCGTCGAGGATCCGGGGCTTGCGGCCGCTGAGGCCGTCGACGAGCGCGACCGTGTCCCGGGCGGCGGCGTCGTGGAGGCAGAGCACCACGAGATCGACCTCGGCCAGGATCTCGCGCTTGGCCGCCGGGTCCTTGCGCCGCTCCGGATCGATGCTCCGGATGGCCACGCCGGCAACGTCCTTCAGCCGCTCGCGGATGCCGAGCCCGGTGGTGCCGGCCTCTCCGTCGATGAACACGGTCCGGGTCTGCTGATCGAGGCCTGATGATCTGTCGAGCGTCGCGGTCATGGTCGATCCAATCTGTCGTCGATGCTGGGAGATAGGGCGGGACGCTTCAGCCCCGCAAGATGTCGGAAAAACAAAAGCCGCGCAGAGGGCGCGGCTGGCAGACGAGCGGACGAAGAGCCCTCATCGCAGGCGCGCAGGCGCGGCGGAGAAGCAACGTCGGATGTCCGAAAAAATCGTCATGCCGGTTCTATGGCGCCCGACGGCCATGCTTGTCAAGAAACGAACAGCGGAACCCTCCCGCGATCCCGCGGTTCCCCTGGGAATCCGGATCACGACGGGCGGTTCTCATGGCAGGCACGGCGAAGAAGACCAATCCCAGGCTCTGGGAGACGGTGAAGGCGAAGGTTACCAGGGGCGCCAAGGGCGGAAAGGCGGGCCAATGGTCGGCCCGCAAAGCCCAGATGGCGGTGGCCGAGTACAAGAAGGAAGGCGGCGGCTATGAGGGCCGCAAGCCCGCCGACAATCACCTTCGGCAATGGCAGGACGAGGATTGGGGCACGAAGTCGGGCAAGACGAGCGGCGAGACCGGCGAACGCTACCTTCCGGCCAAGAGCCGCAAGGCGCTGAGCGACAGCGAATACCAGCGTTCCAGCGACAAGAAGCGCGCCGATACCCGCAAGGGCAAGCAGTTCTCGAAGCAGCCGCGCGACGTGGCCCGGAAGGCCGCGGCCGCGCGCACGAGCACCGGCAAAGCCGCGACGACCAAGGCGCAGCTCATGGAGAGGGCGCGCAAGCGCGGCATCCCGGGCCGCTCGCGCATGAGCAAGGCGGAGCTGGAGCGCGCCCTCGCCTGAACGCAGAAAGGGCGGCCCGAGAGCCGCCCATTCCAAACCATATGGCCGATAAGCCTTAGAGCATCGGATGGATCCCAAAAGTGCAAGTCCACTTTTGGGTCCGATGCTTTAGCGCTTCGAGAACTGGAAGCTGCGGCGGGCCTTCTTCTTGCCGTACTTCTTGCGCTCGACGACGCGCGGGTCGCGGGTCAGGAAGCCTTCCTTCTTGAGCGGGCCGCGAAGCTCCGGCTCGTAGTAGGTCAGCGCCTTGGCGAGGCCGTGGCGGACCGCGCCGGCCTGGCCGGAGAGACCACCGCCGTCAACGTTGACGGTGATGTCGTACTGGCCTTCGCGCTGGGCGATCTGAAGCGGCTGGGCGAGGATCATGCGCAGCACGGGACGGGCGAAGTAGACCTCGGCCGAGCGGCCGTTGATCACGATCTTGCCGGAGCCGGGCTTGATCCACACACGGGCAACCGCGTCCTTGCGCTTGCCGGTGGCATAGGCGCGGCCGAGGGAGTCGAGCTTCTGGACGTGCTTCGGAGCTTCCGGAGCGGCAGCCTGGGCGTTCTGGCCCAGATCGGCGAGAGACTGAAGGGTCGCCATGGGTTTAAGCCCTCACGTTCTTGGCATTGAGGGCGGCAACGTCCAGGACTTCCGGCTGCTGAGCGGTATGCGGATGCTCAGCGCCGCCATAGACGCGCAGGTTGCCCATGATCTGACGGAAAAGCGGGCCGCGGGGGAGCATGCGCTCCACAGCCTTCTCGACCACGCGCTCGGGGAAGCGGCCGTCGAGGATGAACTTCGCGGTGCGCTCCTTGATGCCGCCCGGATAACCGGTGTGGTGGTAGTACACCTTCTGCTCGCGCTTGCGGCCGGTGAACACCACCTTGTCGGCGTTGATGACGATGACGTTGTCGCCGCAGTCGACGTGGGGCGTGTAGTTCGCCTTGTGCTTGCCGCGCAAGCGCATGGCGACGACCGAAGCGAGACGGCCCACCACGAGGCCCTTCGCGTCGATCACAACCCACTTCTTCTCGACCTCGGCGGGCTTCAGCGAAGTCGTAGTCTTCATTGCGCTGTATCCCGTTGGAGCCAGATGGCTCATGTTCTGAAAACGACAAACCGCCGCGAGATGCGGCGGCGAGTGACGGCTGTTTAGTCACATCGGCCGGGCAAGTCAACAGCGTTTTCGAGCCCCAGGAGCACACAAAACCCTTATAAAACAAGCCTTAGCAGAGAGTGGTATTTTTTTACCACATGAACGGTATTAGGGCACCACAGCACGTTTGGGATCCGGCCGGACTATGGTTATGCTTGCCCGGCCGCACAGGATCCGTGCCGCTCCGGAGGGGCTCCCGATGACCGACGATCTGATATTCTTCACCAATCCCATGTCCCGCGGCCGCATCGCCCGCTGGATGCTGGAGGAAACGGGCTGCGCCTACCGGACGGAGGTGCTCGCCTTCGGCCCGGACATGAAGTCGCCCGGCTATCTGGCGGTCAATCCCATGGGCAAGGTGCCGGCGATCCTGCACAAGGGCCGGATCGTCACCGAGGCGGCGGCCGTCTGCGCCTATCTGGCCGACGCCTTTCCCGAGGCCGGCCTCGCCCCGCCGCTCCAGGACCGCGCCGCCTATTACCGCTGGATGTTCTTCGCGGCCGGCCCCGTGGAGGCGGCCCTGAGCAACAAGGCCTTCGGATTCGAGGTTCCGGAGGACCGCCAGCGGGCCATCGGCTACGGCAGCATCGAGCACGTGGTCGACGCCCTGGACTATGCGGTCACTCAGTCGGAATACATCGCGGGCGACCGGTTCACCGCCGCCGACGTGTATGTGGGCTCCCAGATCGGCTGGGGCATGATGTTCGGCACTCTCGAGAAGCGCCCTGCCTTCGAGGCCTATTGGCAGCGGATCGGCTCGCGCCCCGCCGCCATCCGGGCGCGCGAGATCGATGACGCGCTCGCGCCTCAGAAGGCATGAGGCGAATTGGCTACCGGCGGTCCGGGATCGAATAGGTCCCGGTCGCGTGGCAGACCACGTCCGGGCTGCCCTCCGAACGGATCGACACTTCCCCCACGGCGAGACGCTTGCCGAGCTTGAGCAGGCGGCATTCGGCGATGAGGTCGCGCGGCTCGGGCTTGCGCAGGAAGTTGAAGGTGAGGCTCGTGGTGACGGCGAGCGCCACGGGACCGATATGGGCGAGAATCGCCGCATAGAGGGCGAGGTCCGCCAGCCCCATCATGGACGGACCCGAGATGGTGCCGCCGGGCCGCAGATGGCGTTCGTGGCAGGTCATGCGCATGCGGGCCGAGAGCGGGCCGATCTCGTCGACGAAATAGGTCCGGCCTCCCGCGTGCATCTGCGGGAACTCCCGGTCGAGAAACGCCGTCAGGTCGTCCTTGGTCATGATCGGGTGATGCGAAGCCATGCGTCAAATGCTCATTGAACTGCCCTGCCCTATCCCATACGTTCCCGCCATGGATCACAGCAATTACCCGAACGATTACATCCGCGGCATCCTCAACAGCGTGAAGACCATCGCGCTGGTCGGCGCCTCGTCGAATCCCGCCCGTCCGAGCTGGATCGTCACCAAGTACCTGCTGGAGCGCGGCTACGACGTGATCCCGATCAACCCGGGGCTCGCCGGCGGCGAGCTTCTGGGAAAGACGGTCTATGCCTCCCTCAAGGAGGTGCCGGTCCCCATCGACATGGTCGAGATCTTCCGCAACTCGGAAGCCGCCGGTCCGATCACCGACGAGGCACTCGCGCTCGATCCCCTGCCCAAGGTGCTCTGGATGCAGCTCTCCGTGCGCAACGACGAGGCCGCGGCCAGGGCGGAAGCCAGGGGCCTGAAGGTCGTCATGGACCGCTGCCCGAAGATCGAGTTCGGCCGCCTGTCCGGCGAGATCTCCTGGCAGGGCGTGAACTCGCGCATGCTGAGCGCCAAGAAACCGGTCCTGTCCGGCAAGGGCTTCCAGAAGCTCAGCCTCAACCGGCCTTGAAGGCTTCACGGCCGGCGGCGCCCCGTCCGGTGACGCTCCGCAGGTCATCACCGGCCTTGTGCCGGTGATGACGTGGTGCCTGGTCGTCCGCTCGTGCAACCCTCCACGTCATGGCCGGGCCTGTCCCGGCCATCCCGATGGGAAGAGCGCGGCGTCTCACCGCATCGGGATCACCGGCACAGGGCCGGTGATGACGACGAGAAGGGTCCGAGCCGCGGGGGGAGCTGCTGTGATCCCATCCGGACAAGCACCGCGCCGTACGGAAGCGAGATCACCGGGACAAGCCCGGTGATGACGTGAGAGGGTGACCGTCGGAGTGGCGCGACCTTTCCGACACCATGGCCAGGCCTGTCGCGGCCACACCGGCCGGAAAGGCGCGGGGTTCCCAGGGAGGGAACCGGCACAAGCCCGGCGATGGCCTGAAGCGGCGCTTCCCGTTCCGGCCGCTCGCCCGCGCAGGACCCGGCTCGCGTCACACCCTCCTTGACGGACGAACAAGCCGTTCTTTAAATAGAACGCATTCTTATCCTTGAGGAACGTCCACCCATGACCGACCGCCTGCCAGGCTTCAACACGCTCGCCATCCATGCGGGAGCGGCCCCCGATGCTGCCACGGGCGCCCGCGCGACACCGATCTACCAGACGACCTCCTTCGTGTTCGACGACGTGGACCATGCGGCCTCCCTCTTCGGCCTGCAGGCGTTCGGCAATATCTATTCGCGAATCGGCAACCCGACCTGCTCCGTGCTCGAGGAGCGCGTGGCGGCCCTCGAAGGCGGCACGGCCGCCCTGGCGGTTGCCTCGGGCCACGCGGCCGAGTTCCTGACCTTCCACACCCTGCTCCAGCCCGGCGACGAGTTCGTCGCGGCCCGCAAGCTCTATGGCGGCTCGATCAACCAGTTCAACCATGCCTACAAGAACTTCGGCTGGAACGTGGTCTGGGCCGATTCGGACGATCCGTCCTCCTTCGAGGCGGCCATCACCCCGAAGACCAAGGCGATCTTCGTCGAATCCATCGCCAATCCGGGCGGCGTGATCGTCGACCTTCAGGCGATCGCCGCGATCGCCAAGAAGCATCGGATCCCGTTCATCGTCGACAACACGATGGCGACCCCCTATCTGATCCGGCCCTTCGAGCACGGCGCGGACATCATCGTGCACTCGGCCACCAAGTTCCTCGGCGGCCACGGCAACTCGGTGGGCGGCCTCATCGTGGACGGCGGCTCGTTCAACTTCGCCGGCGACGACCGCTATCCCATGCTGTCGAAGCCGCGTCCGGAATATGCCGGCATGGTGCTGGGCGAGACCTTCGGCAATTTCGGCTTCGCCATCGCGTGCCGGGTGCTCGGCCTGCGCGACCTCGGCCCGGCGCTCTCGCCCTTCAACGCCTTCCTGATCCTCAACGGCATCGAGACCCTGCCGCTGCGCATGCAGCGCCACTCCGACAACACCCTGGCGGTCGCTGAGCATCTCGCGGGTCACGACAAGGTCTCCTGGGTCAGCTATCCGGGCCTGCGCTCGGACCGCTACCACAACCTCGCCAAACAGTACTGCCCCAAGGGCGCCGGCGCGGTCTTCACGTTCGGCCTCAAGGGCGGCTACGAGGCCGGCGTGAAGCTGGTCTCGAACCTCAAGCTGTTCTCCCACCTGGCCAATATCGGCGACACCCGCTCCCTGGTCATCCACCCGGCATCGACCACGCACCGCCAGCTCACCGACGAGCAGAAGACCCAGGCCGGAGCGGGCCCGGAGGTGGTGCGCCTCTCCATCGGCCTCGAGGACACGCAGGATCTGATCGACGACCTGAACCAGGCGCTCGACGCAGCGTAAGCGAGCGCTTCCGTTTCCGGTCCCCGGCCCATCGTGGCCGGACCCGTGCCGGTGACGATTGCGTGGGCTAGAGCATCGGACGGACCCAGAGGGCCGCGTCAGCGACCCGCTGGGTCCGTTCCGACCGATGCTCTCATTCAAGAAGAAAGCATCGGATGGATCCCAAAAGTGCAAGTCCACTTTTGGGTCCGATGCTTTAACGAGAGCGATCAAACAGAAAGGGCGGCCCTTAGAGCATCGGACGGAAAAGTGGATCCGGTTTTCGCTGGCGCGGCCCGCTGGGTCCGTTCTGACCGATGCTCTCATTCAAGAAGCAAGCATCGGATGGATCCCAAAAGTGCAAGTCCACTTTTGGGATCCATCCGATGCTTTAGGCCGCCCTTTCCGCCGAGATGAGACCGTGACCTACGCGGCCCGCGACGCGCCGGCCTTCTTGTAGGTGTTGTGGATCGCGTTGAGGGAGCGCTCCAGCGCCGTCCAGAGGCGGCCGATTTCCTCGGCCCCTTGCGAATTCGCATCGTATTCCCGCGCACCCTCGCCTGTCGCGAGCGACAGCGTCAGCTCGGGCCGGTGGGTGATCTGGCCGGCCCAGACCGGAACCTGGAGGGCGTTGAGCGCGCCGCGGGCATCGGCGACCACGTGGGCCTCGGCCTCCCCGTGCTTGGCCGGAGCCGCGTTGATGACCGCCGCGTAGGGCTTCCGGTGCTCACGGGCGATGGCCACCGTGTCCTGCAGGGCCGCGATGTCGAACAGGCTCGCGCGGGTCGGAACGATCACCAGGGTGGCCTGCTTGATCGCCTCGGCCACGATCGCCGACTTGTTCGGCGGCGTGTCGACGAGAACCCACTCGTAGCCCTCCCGCTTGGCGTCCCGGATGGCCTCGGCGATGTTGCGCACGTTGTGCTTCAGGCCCAGGTACTCCTGATTGCGGATCTTGTGCCAGAGCGACAGGGAGCCCTGAGGATCGTTGTCGATCAGCAACGTGGGGCGTGAAGGATTGGCGATATAACTCGCGAGGTGAGCAGCGAGCGTGCTCTTCCCCGAGCCGCCTTTCCGCGAAGCAAAGACCAGCACATTCATGCCTGACTCCTCATAAGCCTTTTCCGACAGCCCTGCGTTAGGGGTTAACCCTATCTTAATATTGTTCACCTGTAGCAGAGCAAGTACTGATTTCCTATTTCTCGCCGTATTCCCACTGCGATTTTGCGGATCGACGGCCCTGCCGGCCGTCGGCCGAGCGGCTGAGCCACAGCGGGCGGGATCCTCCCGCGCACGAAAGCCTCGAAAATCCTCGCGCGGCGAGCACGCGACCCTTCGCGGCCTCCGTCCCTCGCGGCGCCCGTGACGCACGCCGGAACGAACCCGTCCTGCCTTCCGCCCTGGGTCCTGCGCGGGATTCCGGCCGAGCGTCGCGGCTCGCCGACGTCCCCGCTTTACGGCTTGCTTTCTTCGTCCGCCGCGCGCTTTCGGGCGCGGAACCACCGCTCCGCTTGGCCGTTAAGCTCCAGACTTCACAAGTCTTAGGAGCTGACAAATGTCCAAGAAGATCTTGTTTGCAGGTGCCCTGCTCGTGGCTCTCGCGCCGGTTGGCGCCTTCGCTCAGTCCGGCGGCGCGGCCGCCGGTGCGACCACCGGCGCCGTGGGCGGCGCCATCGTGGGCGGCCCCGTGGGCGCCGTGGTCGGCGGCGTGACGGGCGCGATCGTCGGCGGCCTGGCCGACCAGCAGCAGCCGCAGTTCCGCCAGTACGTGGTGACCCAGGGCGTCCCGTCCTACCGCTACCAGGAAGAGGTTCGCGTCGGCGCGACCCTCCCGGCCTCCGGCGTGCAGTACTACGAGGTTCCGGCGGAGTACGGCGTCAAGAACTATCGCTACACGGTGGTGAACGACACCCCGGTTCTGGTCGAGCCCGGCACCCGCCGCATCGTTCAGATCGTCCGCTAAGCTTCGCGGACATGGCGTTCGGGCGGCCTCTGAGGCCGCCCTTCGCTTTTGTATCAGGCCTTGCTCACGCGGGCATGAACGACCGCCATGGCGAGAACCGCCATGGCGAACACCTGATGGGCCAGCCCGGCCCAGAGCGGCACGGCCAGCAGCAGGGTGACGATGCCGAGAGCCATCTGGCCCAGCGCGAGCCCGGCCATGCCGGTTGCGCGTCCGGCGGTCTTCGAGCCGGGGTCCTGCCGGCGAACCGACCAGGCGTGCCAAGCCGCGAAAGCCACGATGGCATAGGCCACGAGACGGTGGTTGAACTGGACCAGCAGGACGTTGTCGACGAAGTTCTCGATCCAGGGCTTGACCACGAACAGGCCCGAGACCGGCGGGACGAGAGACCCGTCCATGAGCGGCCAGGTGTTGTAGGTCAGCCCCGCCTTGGAGCCTGCGACGAGCCCCCCGAGGGCGATCTGGAACAGGATCAGCCCGACGAGGATGCGGGGCGCAGGCCCGGTCGGGACTTCCAGGCCCATCGCCCCGGAACGGTCCTTCAACCCGGAGGCGATCCAGACGAGGCAGGCCAGGATGACGCTGGCGACAGTCAGGTGCAGGGCGAGCTTGATCGGCGCGACGGCGGTCATCCCGGGCTCCAGGCCCGATGCCACCATGATCCACCCGATGGCGCCCTGAAGTCCGCCCAGGGCTCCGATCCCCAGGAGCGTCAGGGCCAGCCGGCCCTTGATAGCTCCCCTGGCCCAGAACCAGACCAGAGGCAGGAAGAAGACGAGGCCGATCAGGCGGCCGAGCTGCCGGTGTCCCCATTCCCAGGCATAGATGAACTTGAATTCCGACAGGCTCATGCCCTTGTTGACGAGCTCGTACTGCGAAATCTGCCGGTACTTCTCGAACTCGGCCATCCAGGCCTGCTCGGTGAGCGGCGGAATGGCGCCGGTGACGGGCTTCCATTCCGTGATCGAAAGACCCGAGCCGGTCAGACGCGTGGCGCCGCCGACCGCGACCATCAGGACGACCAGCGCCGCAAGGCAGTAGATCCAGGCGCGAACGGCGGACAGGGACCGGCTTCGAGGCACGCGCGCCAACGGCATGCCCTCGGGGGAGGCTGCGACAGCCATGCTCACTCTCATCGTCGTTTAGGGCTTGAACCCGGGATATGGACGTCACATAGAGGCTGTGCCTCGACGAGGCAATTCATGCCGGTGACGCACCATCCGGACCCGATGGTGACGATGTGAGGATTTCGCCATGGGCATTCGCCTGCGCAAGCTGATCGGCACAGTCGTGATGCTGGCCTTCATCATCTTCTACGCGCTGTTCGCGATGGCGATCGCCGAGGGCCGGATCACGCAGGCCCCGAAACTTCTTCAGACCCTGGCCTACATCGTGCTCGGCCTGATCTGGATCGTCCCGCTCATGCCGCTGGTCCGCTGGATGGCGAAGCCCGACAAGTCCTAGTCTATCCCGCGGCCGGGACGAACGGCTGCCGGTCCGGGCTCGATCCTAAGCTCCGCCGATCCCCTCGATGATCGTGCCCGTGCCGCCGCAGATCGGACAGGGCGTGGCGCCGATGCGGCCGCTGCCCTTGCATTCGGGGCAGACGTTCTCCCCTGCGCCCGGCGTTCCCGGCTCGGCCTGATCACCGGGATTGAGCTTCGTCTGATCGGAACCGGCCTGATCTTTCGGTGTGCTGGTCATGGCTAAGCTCGCATGAGATGTCATGCGATCAACGCGGCAGCCGAATCCGGGTTTCTGTCCCGGAAAAAGAAAAGGCCCGCCGGAAGCGGGCCATCTCGACCATTTCAGCGGCAGACCCGGCGGTTGCGATGCTCCCAGCCCCAGCCGGGAACCCATTCCCGGTAACGCTCCGTGAAGCAGCGCTCCACATAAACCTCGCGGACCGGTCGCTCGTAATAAACCGGTGCGGCCTCTTCGACATAAACCGGCGGCGGAGGCGGCGGAGGTGCCGCATAGACGACCGGCGGCTGAGGCTGGGCGATGGCCGATCCGACGGCAGCACCGACGGCGAGACCTCCCAGTGCCCCAATCGCCACGGCGGCCCCGGGAGACAGGCGATCACGCGCTGCGGCCGGTTGGGCGGCAGCCAAGCCGGTGACGAGCGCCAGAGCCGCGGCAGTCCCGGAAACAAGACGGAAGACCTTCATGATCATCACCTATGAGGGGAGAAAGGCCGCATGCCTTCCTCTTCATGCCATGAGATATACTGTTCAAAACCTCTCCGAAAGCTGAACAGAATGTGGCAAAGCTTGGGCGTGGGCCAAACTTGTCGGAATGGTGATCAAGGTCTTAACGGACACATCCGCCGCTCAGGATCCGAGCGGGCGCCTCAAGCGCTGGTGCTGCGCAGCGGAACCGACAGCAGGACCCGCACGAGATCCGCCTGGCGGTTGGTGTCTGTCTTCCGGAACAGGTTCTTGAGATGGAAGACCACCGTTGTCTGAGCAACCTCCAGTTCCTCGGCGATCTGATCGAGGCGCTTGCCGTCGATCAGCATGAGAGCGACCCGCGTCTCCGACGGGGTGAGGCCATAGAGCCTCACGAGCGTGTCACCCGAGACCTTGGCCCGCTGCTCGGTGTCGATCACCAGCAGGACGACGGCCTCCGGCCTCTCCTCGGCGGAGAACCGTTGCCCCGGAATCAGGACGAGATAAGGCCGGCCGCCCGATATGCGCGGGAACGACACGATCTCATCGAGCGACTCCTCCTCGAAGGCCTTTTCGATGGACGAATGGAGCTTGCTGTTCTGCTTCGCCACCGATCCCTTCAGGATCCCTTGAGAGACGCTCAGGCCGTCGCCCTCGGCCAGGATTCGCTGCGCCTCCTTGTTCATCACGCGGACGGCGCCCGCTTCGTCGACGATCACGACGCCGACAAGGAAGCGGTCGAACGCGAAGGTGGCCTTGTAGAGCGCATCGACCGTGCGCCCCTTGGCGGATTTCAGAATCTCCTGCCAGGATTCTTCGGCCCGATGAACGGCGCTCGTCTGAACCCGGACGACCTGGTCCAGACGGGCCGCAATGGTCGCGAGCAGGATCTCGTAGTCGATCGGCTTGACGAGATAGTCGTCCGCTCCCGCCTGCTTGCCGCTGAGAACATCGTTCCGTTCCGCCAAGGCGGTCAGGAAGATGAACGGGATATCGGCCATCGTGCCCTGGTCGCGCAACGCTTTGAGCACATCATAGCCGCCGAGGCCCGGCATGGTGATGTCGCAGAGGACGAGATCGGGACGATGCCGTTCGAGCAGGCTGAGCGCCTCGCTTCCGTTGGCGGCCTGGAGCACGCGGTAATTGGCTGCCTCCAGCTCCTCGGCGATATCGCCTCTCAGGTCGTCTTCATCTTCAACGCAAAGTATTGTTTTTTGATGGTTCATTGGAGTCTGTCACTCATGCAGCCTGTTGCGTTTGATCGGCACTCGCTATGGGAAGGTCGAAGGTAAACAAGGATCCGGCCGCCTCATCGCTCTCAACCTGGATCTCGCCCCCATGCAAGTGCATGATCCTCTGGGCGAAATTCAATCCGATCCCGGTGCCGGCGATCCCGGACGCCGTTCGGGCCCGGTAGAATCGATCGAAGATCTTCGGCAGTTCGTCGGCCGGAATTCCGATGCCCCAGTCGCGAACCGAGCAGAACGCGCGCGACCCCTCCATCCAGATCTTGATCTCGACGAACGGCTTCTCGCCCGAATACTTGATCGCATTGGACAGGAGATTGACGACGACCTGCTCGATGAGCATGCCGTCGCAAAAGACCCTGACCGGGACATCCGGAACATCGAAGCGGATCTCGGCCCGCGCACTGACCTCGCGCTGCCGTTCGCAGATGTCCATGACGAGGTCGACCAGATTGTAGGAGGCCGGATTGACCTCGATCGTTCCGGCGTCGAGCTTGGCCGCATTCAGGACGCTCTCGACAAGGCGCGTCAACCGGGTGCCGGCATTGCGGATCTTCTGGACCCGGGTGACGAGCTCGTCCTGCGTCAGATCCGTTCCACGCCGCAGAATGCGCTGGGCGCTGGAATCCAGGATGGCGAGCGGCGTCCGAAACTGGTGAGACACCATGGACACGAAGTTCCGGTACGCGCTCGTCGTCTCACGCTCTCGGTCGAGGGCCGATTCAAGAGCCTTCGCAACCTGCTTGTATCCGGAGATGTCCGTCAGCCGCACGAAGATCGTTGCTCCATCGGCCTTTGTCAGCGAGAGGCGAGCCCAGGTGTCCTTGCTCACCAGAAGATCCAGCTCGATCTCCTCGAAGGGGGGCTGCGCGTTCACAAGGCGCGCGTCCGCGCCCTCGCACATGGCGAAGCCCTGCAGGAAGTCCGAGAGGGTCATCTCGTCCTGGCACCACAGGGACACGGGAGCGGCAGCCCAGATCTGTTCGTTGGCGAAAAGGAGCTTTCCCGTCCAGTCGAAGGCCGCGAAGCCCTCCGACGCGGACTTGATGGCCGCGATCAGGCGGCGTTCGGCCTGACGCAGGGCGGCCGTGCGCTGAAGCACTTTGATCTCGAGGTCGAAGTTCTGGCGCTCCGCCTGCTTGCGGGCCAGCCATTGCTCCGTCACGTCCCGCATGAACGCGATGCCGAGCTTGCGTTCGGCCATGGACACAGGAAAGCAGTTGATCTCCAGGCATCGGTCGTGTCCGTCGGGAGAGACCGCCTCGTGCTCGAAGACCGAGCTCATTCCTTCCGTGGCCCGCAGGAGCGAGCCGATCACGTCTTCCTGGGCAAAGATCGGGTCAAGCTCCCGCATGTGCTGTCCGACCGCCTGATCGGGCTTGATGTTCAGCAGGTCTTCCATGCCGGGATTCCAGAGCAGGCATCGAAGCTGGGCATCGAACATGACGATGCCTTGATCGCTGATGTTGTTGATGACCAGGTCGGAGAGCTCCTGCTCCTGCTTGAGCAGCTGCCGGGCCTGGGTGGTCTCCTGCACGCCCCTGAACAGGCGAGCGATCAGAAAGGCCGTGCTGATGGCGATCCCGATGATGTAGGCGAAGCTCTCCAAAACATAGCGGAGATACAGCGAGTGCCGCTCGGCCCTTTCCTCATGATTGAGCAGCATGACCTTGTTGGCGATTCCCCGCAGCTCCGAGGCCAGATCGTGGGCCAGCATCCCCAGGCCCGCGGCGGCCTGCGGGTCGACGGCGTTCTCGAGGAGCGGTTCGGCCTCGGTCAGTTGCCGATGGGCTTCCCTGAGGGTCTCGAGGCCACCGACCCGGGCAATCACCTTGCTCTGATCGCCCTCCAGGAGAAAGGACAGCCGCCTGATCAGGATGGCCGTTCGGAAGGCTGGAGTCTGTTCGGGAGCGGAGAATGTTTCACCCTTGGCGGCTCGGGCCAGGGTCTCGGCCAGGGCCGATGCTTCGAACTGCGTTTGAGAGATCTCCCACAGGTTGCTGTAGCGATCACCGTGCGGCGAATCCTGCTCCACGTGCAGCAATCGCCAGACGGTGAACGTGAGTGAGATGGCGAGAACCGCGATCGCCGCGAGAGTGACCAGGGAAGCCTTGTAGTTTCTCAGTTTGAGCGTCATGGCGGCACGACCGACGGCCCTTCGAACCGCCACTCCCGGCAGAAGGTGCGCGTGGCGTCGCGCGGCGGGCAGCCATGGGCCCCGAACGGATCCTCCATGAAGGCCCGCTCGGCGCTTCCATCGATGGCCTGGGCGCTCGCAACCGGCACGAGGGACCTTCTCTCGAGCACCTCCGACGCGGCTCCGCCCGATGCCGGACGACCTGTCGAGACGATCCGTCCGGTCTTGGTCAAATCACCCCGTCCGACCGCTCCCTTGTCAGAAGGGAGCGGCACTCCATCGGGGAAATGCATTCCGCTCCCCAGACGAGCCGTCACCGGAACAAGGAACATGAGGTTCAGCATAAGCCCACGACCCCGGAGGGATACAATAATACATGCGCATCATTGGCGATTTATTGGAAAAAATCCAGTGCCGCGCTTGAGAAAGACACGCCCTCTTTCCATGAGGCATTTTCTCAAGGAACAAGCATAATCATATGAATTTACATCTATGTCTTCACGATATTCGCACTCCAGCAATATTGCGGTCGGGAGAGACACGATCATTGCGGTTTCCACCGGAAGCCAGATTATACTTCGTCGGCGACCTTTCTGAATCGTCTCGCAGCCCGTCGAAAACTACACGAAGTCCTGAGACGATCACCTTATGGACGTCAGCAGAACGGGATTGTGCGAGCTTGGCAGGTGGCGCTATATTTGCGCCCGACTGTCAGCAGGTCCTCTGCCGGCGTTTTCCCGCACATGTGGAGAAACACGATGCGCAAACCCATACTGGCCCTCGTCGGCGCCGCAATGCTGGTGTCGGCCTTGCCCGCGAGCGCCAGCCCTGTTCCGAACCGGACCCTCGCCCAGCTCGACCGGGCGTACCCGAATGAGAGCTACGCCCAGTATTACCGTCGCGGCTACCGTCCTTATTATTACCGTGACCGGTACTATTATCGGCGCGACAACGGCGCAGCCGTTGCCGCCGGGGTTGCGGGGCTCGCAGCCGGGGCGCTGATCGCCGGCGCCATCGCCAACCAGGCTCAGGCGCAGCCTGCTGCCCCTCCGCCTCCGGGCACGGTGGATCCGCAGCTCGCCGCCTATTGCGCCCGCAAGTACCGGTCGTACGATCCGGGGACGGGAACTTTCCTGGCGACGAACGGGATGCGCTACGTCTGCACCTATTAGAGCATCGGGCGCAAAAGTGGGAACCGGTTTTGCGTGAAAAGATGCTCCACAACAAAAGGTAAATGCATCGGGCGTGAGTTCGATGATACGTTCGATGCTTGAGCGATCTGGCGGCTCCGCCGCATCACGGCCCTGCCGCAGCCTTGCGGCAGGGCTTTTTCGTAGGCGTCTTGTCCTCGACAGGACGCCGAACCTTTGCCCGACGGACGTGCGCCGTAGAGCAGCGGATCCGATGCTCACCTCCTTGAGCGGCGCATCGTTCGGGCGGACCCGGAGGGCCGCGTCAGCGACCCGAAGGGCCACGCCAGTGACCCGGAGGGCCGCGCCAGCGAATACCGGGTCCACTTTTCCGCACGATGCGCTAGAACAAGGCGAGACCGACCGTAGGCGGGGGGCCGCCGACCCGGCGAGACTCTTCCCGCCCCTGCATTCCCGCCAGACGAAAGGCTTAGGATCACCGCAATGGCTCAAGACACTGACAGTGCCGGCACCGTCGTTCCGCCCAATGAGGCCGCCATTCTGACCTCGGGCAACATGACGGACCTCGAGCTGATTCTTCCTGATCTGGGCGACGAGGATCTGCCCGAGGTCGCGATCTTTCTCGTGGCCTGCGCCATGCGTTTCCACAGCGATCCCGATTTCGTCCAGGAGCAGTTGGAATGGCTCGTCAGAGCGCACGACCAGGAGGTCGACGAGGGCCTCCGGCCGGATCAGCTGAACTCCGCCAACGACGACTGACCAGGGCCGCGGCGGAGAACGGCGCCAGCGCATCGAGCGGACACAGAGGGCCGCGCCGACCGATGCGTCGCTTCAGGGATTGAGCATCGGATCCGATGCTCTAGCGCATCGGACGGACCCAGCGGGCCGCGTCAGCGAAAAGTGGACCCGGTATTCGCTGACGCGGCCCTTCGGGTCACTAGCGTGGCCCTTCGGGTCGCTTGCGCGGCCCGCTGGGTCCGCCTCTTCCGATGCGCCGGTCAAGAGAGGGAGCCTCGGATGAATCCCAAAAGTGGTGTCCACTTTTCACGTCCGAGGCTCTAGTCGATGAACTCGACCGGGGTCCCCTTCTCGACCATCTTCGACAGTTCCTCGACGTCCCAGTTCGTCAACCTCACGCAGCCCTGAGAGTGGGATTTGCCGACCTTCTCCGGATTGGGCGTCCCATGGATCCCGAAGGATTCGACGGAGAGGTCGATCCAGGTGCTCCCCACGGGGTTGTTCGGACCGGGCTTGATCTCGAACTTCTCCTTCGCCTTCACGCCTTTGAAGGCATAATCGGGATTGTAGGTGTAGTTCGGGTTGGGGGCCACGGCACGCACCTTGTGCGAGCCGCTCGGTGCGGGCTTCTCCTCGCTGCCGATCGAGGCCGGGTAAACCGCGACCAGAGCGCCGTCCTTGGCGAGGACGCGCAGGACATGCTCGCTCTTGATGATCTCGATCTTTCCGGCCTTCTCGGGTTTCTCGGACCCGGGCTTCGCCTCGACATTGGCCACGGTGATGGACGTGCCGGCCTTGTCGAAGGATTTTCCGGGGTTCATGGCCTTGAGCAGATCCACATCCATGTGAAACTTTTCGGCCAAGAGCTCCTCGGGGCTGGAATAGCCGAGCCGGTCGAGACGGGCCTGGTCTTCCAGCTTGTCGGGGATCGTCACGAAGGGCCCTTTCACATCTTCGTCGCGGATCGAATACTCGGTCAGGGCCGGGTCCGATGACGCTTCCTTCAGTTTGGACCAGACATCCTCGTCGAGGCTTCCGTCCGGCTTGAGGCCGCGCTCCTTCTCGAAAGCCTTGATGGCATTCTGGAGATTGTCGCCGTCGTGTCCATCGATCACGCCCGGCGAGAAGCGGGCCCGATCGAGAAGGACCTGCGCCTTGACCAGAACCGGATCGATCTCCTTGCCCCTGCCCTCCTTCGGCGCCCATTCGGCCTTGTTGACGGATTCGAGATTGAGGTTCCGATCGGCGGCCAGAACCGAAGTCGAGAGTCCCAGGATCCCAACAGCCACATACGCAACGATCTTCATGAAAAGCTCCACTGGCACTACCGTGGACAGACAAAGCCCTGGCTGCGCCCGTGTTCCCGCCGATCTATTGGCAAATCCGATAGTCGCCCTTGCGCTGGCGCAGATCGAGATGGAGGTGATCGCCATGGTCCGAATCCGAGCCCGGTCCAAGCACCGTATTGAAGATCGGGCAGGCGGCCTTCCGGACATTCTCCTGAAAGGTCGCTTCCGAGGAGCCCTCCGTCTGATTGCCGATCGTCAGGGCGGATCTCTTGGCGAACTCGAACCCCATGACATCGAGGCCGTTGCCGAAGGCGTGCTCGCTCAGCTTCTGGCCATTGCGCTGGTCTCGGCATTGGTAGGAGGTGCCGATGAGAAGCTTCGTCGGCGCGCTCTGAAACCGCCGCTCGGCTTCGGGCGCGACCACCTCGCTCATCCAGCGTGAGATGCTCTCGGCCACCGGACAATTCATCAGCGAGGCCGGGACGACCGCGACGCCGCCCGGAAGCGCCGAGACGAGAACCGGGTCGTCGACCGAACAGGTATTCTCCTTGACCGGCGGACGCTTTTCGAACCTCAGGCCGAGCTGCGTCAGACGCTGGAGACAGGCACCATCCGAGGCGTTGTCGAGATCTGCCTTCTGAGGCGGCGTCTCATTCCGCGGCTCCTTTTCGGCACGCTGCTCGGCCTCCGGCGCAGCCGGTTCGGCGGGCCTCGGCGGCGGCATCGGCTCCACCGGACGCTCCGGTCGCGGTGGCGGTAGCGGCGGCACCGGATCCTGGGCCGAGGCGGCAGAGGCAAGCAACGTCAGTCCGATGACGCTTGCACGACATCCTAGCATGCGGCCTCGAAGACCCATTCCGTCTCCTATTCTCAAGCTCGTTGCCTGTATAACCCTCATGCGCCAAGGTTCAGTTCCATCTCAGTCTTCCGGGCGCCTTGCACTCGCGCGCCGAAGCTCCAAAATCGTTCATCAGAGGAGAGCCGGCATGAGCACATTCCCGGTGATGGGGATCAGTCTGGACAGGAGCTTGTCCCTGGTCTCGGCAATGTCGGAGTCGCATGAGAGCCCCTGCACCAAACGCGTCGCCGAGCTGGTGGAGCGTATCGCCAAGCTTCGAGCGGAGCTGCAGGAGGCCGAGGCGGCGCTCGAATTGGAGAAGACCCGCATGCCCGTGCCGGGCGATTTCGTCCGCTGCCCGCTCACGCGCTTCTTCGGCCGCGTCACCAAAGTCACGCCGCGGGGCAACGGCAGGCCTTGGATCGAGATCGTGCCCTATCTCGGGCCGAACCTTCCCGGCCATTCCTCGATGGACCTGTTCGACAGCTGGGAACTCATCGATCCGCCCGTGGAGGGCGCCGAAGGATCCACGAAGCTTCCAACCATTGCTCCCTTCATGCCCGCGAGCACGGATCTCGTCGAGCTGCGCTCCAGCGAGGATGAGATGGAGGCATCCCTGAGACGGCTCTGGTCGCCCTCCGGGGGCATCTCGTCCTAGCGCATCGTGCGGACCCAGCGGGCCGCGTCAGCGACCCGAACGATGCGCCAGCCAAGAGTGGAGCATCGGAATCGATCCTAAAAGCGGGTCCACTTTTCACGTCCGATGCTCGAGCGCGCGGCCGCCCGGCTCCCTCTGCAACATTTCCGGGCATGTTGCGTTGGCCCTGCGGTTTCGTCGCTTGTCGATTGCAGCAGCCTGCGAAGCCTCGAACGCGTGGCACCCGGGAAGCGCGAGCCTTGGCTTTCCCCTCATCTGCCATCGCACCAACAGCGCTCGAACGATGGGAAGAACAGCAATGGCAGAGGATGGGCAGAGTGTACGCCTCCAGGTCGCGAACGCCCGGCCGGACGATTCGGGCCGTGGCATCGCACGCATGAGCCGACAGGCCCTGGGCGAGATCGGCATCCAGGAAGGCCAAGCCATCGAAATCATCGGCAAGCGCCATACGACGGCCATCGCCGTGGCGCCTTATCCGGAGGACGAGGGCCTCAACATCGTTCGCCTCGACGGTCTGCAGCGGGTGAATGCCGGTGTGGGCAGCGGGGATCACGTGGAAGTGAAGCGCGCCGAGGTCCGTCCTGCAGCGCGCGTCGTGCTCGCTCCGGCCCAGAAGGGGCTCCGCCTGCAGGGCTCGGGCGATGCCTTGAAGCGCACTTTCTACCAGCGTCCGCTGACCGCCGGGGACGTGATCTCCACGTCGGTCTATTCGCAGCGTTCGGCAGACCCACGCATGCCCGAGGAGATGCGCGGGCTTCTCAACATTCCGGCGTACGGCCTGCAGGAGATCCGCCTCGTCGTGGTCTCGACCCAGCCGCGCGGCATCGTGCACGTGACGGCCGAGACCGAGATCGAGCTGCGCCCGCAATTCGAGGAGCCGCGCGAGGCCCGCCGGGCCGACGTGACCTATGACGACATCGGCGGTCTCGGCAGCACGGTCGATCAGGTCCGCGAGATGGTGGAACTCCCCCTCCGCCATCCCGAACTCTTCCAGCGCCTCGGCATCGATCCGCCGAAAGGCGTCCTGCTCTACGGCCCTCCCGGCACCGGCAAGACCCGGCTGGCCCGAGCGGTTGCCAACGAGACGGAGGCGCAGTTCTTCCATATTGCCGGACCAGAGATCATGGGGCGCCACTACGGCGAGTCCGAACAGCGGCTGCGCCAGGTTTTCCAGGAAGCCCAGCAGAACGCGCCGGCGATCATCTTCATCGACGAGATCGACAGCATCGCTCCCAAGCGCGAGGAGGTGACGGGTGAGGTCGAGCGGCGCATCGTGGCCCAGCTGCTCACCCTGATGGACGGCCTCGAGCCGCGCCAGAACATCGTGGTGATCGGCGCCACGAACCGGCGTGAGGCCATCGACGAAGCCCTCCGCCGTCCCGGACGGTTCGACCGGGAGATCGTCATCGGCGTTCCGGACGAACCGGGGCGCCGGGAGATCCTCGGCATCCACACGCGCGGCATGCCCCTGGCCGAGGACGTGAATCTCGACGAGGTCGCCCGCACCACCTATGGCTTCGTCGGCGCCGATCTCGCGGCCCTCTCCCGCGAGGCGGCCATGGATTCCCTTCGGCGCATCCTGCCGGGCGTCAATCTCAGGGACGGCATACCGTCCAACGTGCTGGAGAGCCTGCAGGTCA
Source organism: Microvirga yunnanensis (assembly GCF_025460875.1). Lineage (NCBI taxonomy): Bacteria > Pseudomonadati > Pseudomonadota > Alphaproteobacteria > Hyphomicrobiales > Methylobacteriaceae > Microvirga > Microvirga yunnanensis. The sequence continues at coordinate 32,485 of NZ_JAMXFI010000046.1, read as the reverse complement.
CGCGACAGGATTTCATGAACGCCATGAAGCGCGTCCAGCCCTCCGCCCTGCGCGAGATCATGATCCAGGTGCCCAACGTGACCTGGGACGACATCGGCGGTGTCGAGGAGGCCCGTACCCGTCTGCGGGAGGGCGTGGAACTGCCGCTCAAGAGCCCGGAATCCTTCCGGCGCCTGGGCATCCGCCCGGCCAAGGGATTCCTGCTGTTCGGGCCTCCCGGCACCGGCAAGACGCTCCTGGCGAAAGCGGTCGCCCGCGAGGCCCAGGCGAATTTCGTGGCGACGAAATCCTCCGACCTCCTGTCGAAATGGTACGGCGAATCCGAGCAGCAGGTCTCCCGCTTGTTCGCCCGCGCCCGGCAGGTCGCCCCGACGGTGATCTTCATCGACGAGATCGATTCCCTTGCCCCCGTGCGCGGCGGCGGCCTCGGCGAACCTGCGGTCACGGAGCGGGTGGTGAACACGATCCTGGCCGAGATGGACGGCCTGGAGGAACTGCAGGGCGTCGTCGTCATGGCGGCCACGAACAGGCCGAACCTGATCGACCCTGCCCTGCTGCGGCCGGGACGCTTCGACGAGCTGATCTACGTGCCGGTTCCCGACGCTCAAGGCCGCCGGCACATCCTCGGGATCCACACCAAGGACATGCCCCTCGGCCCCGATGTGGACCTCGACATGATCGCGGAGCGGACCGCCCGGTTCACCGGCGCCGATCTCGAGGATCTCACCCGCCGGGCCGGTCTCCTCGCCCTCAGGGAATCGCTTCAGGCCGAGCACGTGACCATGGCGCAGTTCGAGCAGGCTCTGCGCGAAACCCGTCCCTCCGTCACGCCCGAGATGGAGCGGGAATACGAGGACATGGTCCGGACCCTGAAACAGGAGGGACCGCAGAGGCAATCCATCGGCTTCCTCCCTCTCCGGCAGGCCGCCGAGTAGGACGCAACCTCACGGCACGGCCAAAGCCCCACACCACGCTCCGTGGTGTGGGGCTTTCCTGTGTCATGCTCTCATCAAATAGCGCGGGTCGGACGACCCGCGCTATTTCCCGTGAGACTCGCTTACTGACCGCAGGCGATCGGGATACGGGTGTCCCGGGTGTTCGGATCGAGCACCGTGCGGCACGGCACGCCGTTGATGTAGCGGATCTCGTGCGGAGCGGCATAGGGATCGGCTGCGCCGACGGGAGCCGGGGCGCCCATCATCGGACCGACGGGAGCGGGAACGATGCTTCCGGTCGAAACGACGTCGCCGGGCATCGGGGCCGCCACGACCCCGCTGACCTGTCCGGCGCAGGCGATCGGGATACGCGTATCCCGGGTGTTCGGATCGAGAATGGTCCGGCAGGGAACGCCGTTGATCCAGCGGATCTCATGGGGAGCCGCATCCGGGAACAGGGATCCGGGCGTTCCGGAGATCGCCGGCGATGACTGCGCCAGAGCGGCGCCCATGCCGCCAAGTACCATAAATCCAGCGCCGGCGAAGATCGCGAGCTTCTTCATCAATGCCTCCTGTGCTTTCCTTGAACATGGCCGATCGCCACATATGACAGAGGCTAAACGCGGTCGGAACGGATCGTTTCCCAACGTAATTTCACCACACAGACTTGTGATTGTCGCGGCATCAAAAGCAAAGCTTTTGAATTGCCCAGCCTGGAATGTGCAGAGATCATCAGGTCGCGGATGCTCTACTCTCGGATAAGCCGGCTGTCCGTGGACATAGACTACGATTGTTCCAAACTTCGAATCGAATGTTCATCACAGTCTCGGCATGACGGGCTCGCGGCTGACGCCGGCGCGTGTCATGGCTCCTCGGGCGACGGCTCCATTCTGGTGGCGAGCCAGAGCCCGGCAACGACGCCGGCAAGACCGACCAGCACGCCGAACGTGAAGGGCTCCCCGAGCAGCGACACGCCAAGCAGAGCCGCCGTGATCGGGCTCAGGGAGAGGAACACCGTGACCCGCGTCGGCGTGGCGTTCTTGAGCGCCCAGAGCCAGAGGACATAACCGACCCCACTCGACAGACCGATGAACAGGACCGCGAGCCAGCCGGCTCGATCGAGGGGCGGCAGGTCCGTGAAGAGCCCCTCCAAGCCCGCGGGAATCGCCAGGAACAGGACCGATGCGAGCATGGCCCAGGCGCCGACCGGGAGGGTCGGGTAGCGGGCGAGGTAAGGTCGGTAGAGCACGGAACATGCGGCACCGCAAAGTGCGGCAGCCAGCACGAGAAGGGCTCCCAGCCACTCGCCCGTTGCACTCTGCGTGGTCAACCGCTCGCCCAGTGCCGCCGCCACGCCACCGATCGTCAGCACGACGCCCGCCACCTTCATCCGGCTCAGGCGCTCGCGACCGAGACTTGCCGCGATTAACATCGTCATCAGCGGAAAGGTCGAGAAGAGGAGCGCCGCACGGGTGGAGGCGATGGACTGCAGTCCGAGATTGAGGAGAACGATCAGGACCCCGAACTGCACGACGCCCAGCCCCATCACGGCCAGGAGATCGCGCGGCGCGAACCTCACCCGTGCGCTCATCCAGAGGGGCGGCGCGAGGCAAAGGACCGCGATGGCGTAGCGCAGGAAGGCCAGCGATGCCGGACCGATGTCATGCACGACGAAGCGCGTGGCCACCAGGGCCGCACCCACCTGGACGCCCGTCGCGGCCGCAGCCGCGAGGGCGAGCCCGTCCCGACGCCTCACAGAACGAGATCCCAGGTCTGCCCGACCAGGTCCTTTCCGAAAGAGTGATGCTGCTCTTCCTTCACCAGCCGGAATCCCTTCGCCTGGTAAATGCGGCGGGCGGCCACGAGCGCGTCGTTGGTCCAGAGCGTCAGGGTCCTGTAGCCCCGGTCCCTTGCGAAGGCGATGCATTCCTCCGTCAGCCGACCCCCGAGCCCGAGCCCTCTGGCGGACGGCTCCACATACAGCAGCCGGAGCTTGGCCACCTCGTCCGACGACCGCACGAGGAAGACGCTCCCGACGATCTCGCCGTCCCGCTCCGCGATCCAGCATCGCTCCCGTGCGGGATCGAAGTTTCTGACGAAGGCGGCGGCGATCTCCGCCACCAGCGCCTCGAACGTCTCGTCCCAACCATATTCCTGCGCGTACAAAATCTCCTGCCGGTGGGCGATCCAGCCGATGTCGCCAAGCCGGTGGGGGCGCAGGATGTACGGCCGATCCGGACGCGGGCCGTCGCCGATCAGATGCTCGACGGTCGTCATGGCCTGCGTGAGCCGCTCCCGCTCGCCCGCCGACAGGCGCGACAGCATCGTGGCGACCTGAGCGGCAGAGGCTTGGTTCAGGGGCTCGAAGGCGGCAAGGCCCTTGTCGGTGAGCGACAGGAGGAACTGCCGTCCGTCATCCTTCGACGGGGTGCGCCGGGTCAGGCCGTGAGCGCCGAACCTCTTCAGGAGGCGGCTGAGATAGCCGGCGTCGAGACCCAGCTCCCGGCCCAAATCCGCCGCCGTCACCGGGCCCCGATGGGCAAGCTCGTAGAGCACCCGGGCTTCGGTCAGCGAAAATGCACTCTCGAGCAATCCTTCGTTCAGAAGGCCGATATGGCGCGTGTAGAACCGGTTGAAGCTCCGGACCCGCTCGATCTGCTCGTCCGTCGGTAATTTCGGCATGTGCGACATGGATGGCTCCCTGGCGCACAGACTCAGGCATATTGTTGACTGAGTCAACTATTTTGCGGAGGAAGCGGCAATGCCGCGTCAGGCAGCCGCGTCGACGGCCAGACGTCCCTCGTGAATGGCATGGCAGGCCACGCCCCCCAGCAGCGGCGGAATCTCCATCCTGCAGCGATCGTTGGCGAAGGGGCAACGCGGATTGAAGGTGCAGCCCGAGGGTGGGTTGATCGGGTTCGGGATCTCGCCGCGCACGGGAATGCGTTGCCGGCCGGTCATGCCCACGTCGGGCACCGCATCGAGGAGCATGCGCGTGTAGGGATGCTTCGGATGGGCGAAGAGTTCGCGCCCGTTGGAGATCTCGACGATGCGGCCGAGATACATCACGCCGATTCGGCTGGCCATGTGGCGCACCACGGCGAGGTTGTGGCTGATGAACAGATAGGTCAGCCCCAGCCGGTCCTGCAGATCGCGCATGAGGTTCAGGATCTGCGCCTGCACCGAGACGTCGAGGGCGGAGGTCGGCTCGTCGCAGACGATGAACTCCGCATTGGATGCGAGCGCACGGGCAATCGCGATGCGCTGGCGCTGTCCGCCGGAGAACTCGTGCGGGTACTTCCCGCCGTCCGCCGGATGGAGGCCGACCAGGGAGAGAAGCTCGCCAACCCGGCTGGCGATGTCCCGTTCGGTCTCGATCAACCGGAAAGCCCTGATCGGTTCGGCCACGATGCGGTCGACCTGCCAGCGCGGATTGAGGCTGGCATAGGGATCCTGGAAGATCATCTGGATCCGCCGCCGCAGGCGCTGGCGCTCCGCGGACGCAGCCGCCGACGTCATCGAGACGCCGTCGATCGCCACGGTGCCGCTCGTCGGCGGGAGAAGACCCACGACCATCCGGGCCACCGTCGACTTGCCTGAGCCCGATTCCCCGACCAGGGCAAAGGTCTCGCCCCTGGCGATGTCGAAGGAAACGCCGTCGACCGCCTTGAGGTATTGCCTCTCGCCCCCCTCCAGCACCCGGTTGAGCCACGGCTTGGACACGTCGAACAGGCGGCGCAGGTCATTGACTTCGACATAAGAGTGCTCGGTCACGCGACGGCCTCCGACCGGACGGAAGATTGATCGTAGAGATGGCAGGCCACACGATGCTCGCTGTGCTGGATCGGCTCCGGCCGTTCGACCCGGCAGCGGTCGAACACGAATGGACAGCGCGGATTGAAGGCGCATCCCGGGGGGATGGCCGAGAGCCGCGGCATGGAGCCCGGGATCTGGACAAGGCGCTCCGCGTCCGTCTCCAGGGACGGGATCGCGCCCATCAGGCCCTTGGCATAGGGGTGCAGCGGGTTCTGCACCACCTCGCGCACCGGCCCGATTTCCGCGATGCGGCCCGCATACATGACGGCGACCCGGTCGGCCGTTTCTGCGATCACGCCCATGTCGTGCGTGACCAGCATGATGGCCGTGCCATGCTCGCGTCCGAGGCGCTTCAACAGCGCGATGATCTGCGCCTGAACCGACACGTCGAGCGCGGTGGTCGGCTCGTCCGCGATGATCAGCTCTGGCTCGGCGCACAGCGCGAGGGCGATCACCACGCGCTGGCGCATGCCGCCCGAGAACTCGTGCGGATAGCTGTCGATCCGCCGCTCGGGCGCCGGAATGCCGACTTCGGCCAGGAGGTCGATGGCCCGCTTCCTGGCCGCCGAGGCGGACAGGTTGGTGTGCGTGCGGATGGTCTCGATCAGCTGCTCGCTGACCCGGTAGAGCGGGTTGAGGCTGGTGAGCGGATCCTGGAAGATCATGCCGATGCGCTTGCCGCGCACCCGGCGCATCTCCTCCGGCGGCAGATTGTCGATGCGCTTGCCGGACAGGAGGATCTCGCCGCCGGCGATCCGGCCCGGCGGATCGATGAGGCCGATGACGGCGGATCCCGTCACCGACTTGCCGGCCCCGGATTCGCCGACGACGCCGAGCACCTCGCCCTTGGCGATGTCGAAGGAGATGCCGTCGATGGCCTTCAGAATCCCGCGCCGGGTGACGAACTCGACGCGCAGGTCACGGACGGAGAGGACGGGTTGCGGCATGGGAGTTCCCTCTCTCATCGCAGCTTCGGATTGAGCGCGTCGCGCAGCCAGTCGCCCAGGAGGTTGATGGCAAGGACGAGAAGCGCGAGTGCGACGCCGGGGAATGCGATGATCCACCACTCGCCGGAGAACAGGTAGTTGTTGCCGATACGGATCAGCGTGCCGAGCGAGGGCATGGTTTCCGGCATGCCGGTGCCCAGGAAGGACAGGGTCGCCTCCGTGATGATGGCGAGCGCCAGATTGATGGTCGCGATGACGAGCACCGGGCCAAGGACGTTCGGCAGGACGTGGCGGAGCATGATCACCGGCGCCGGCAGGCCGATGAGCCGGGCGGCCGCGATGTAGTCCTTGTTCTTCTCGACCATCACGGAGCCGCGCACCGTGCGGGCGTACTGCACCCAGAAGCTCAGTCCGATGGAGAAGACCAGCACGGACAGCGTCGTGACGCCGTCGAGCTGGCCTCCGAGGACCGACTTCACCACCCCGTCCACGAGGAGCGCGATCAGGATCGCCGGGAAGGTCAGCTGCACGTCGGCGATGCGCATGATGACCGCATCGGTCGTGCCGCCCATATAGCCTGCGACGAGACCGAGGCCGATCCCGAGCGTGGCCGAGAAGGCGACGCCGAGAAAGCCGACGGCAAGCGAGATCCGCAGGCCGTACAGGATGGCCGAGAGGATGTCGCGGCCCTGCTCGTCCGTGCCGAGGAGGAAGGGCGCCTGCCCTTCCGCGTCCCAGAGCGGCGGCAAGCGGCTGTTCAGCAGGTCGAGCTGCGCAGGATCGAAGGGATCCTGCGGTGCGACCAGCCCGGCGAGCAGGGCTGCCGCGACGAAAAGGAGCGTCAGGAAGGCTGCGGCCATGGTCAGCTTCGAGCGCTTGAAGCTCGCCCAGACGTCGCTGTCGAAAAAGCGGCCGGCCCAGGTTGTGGGTTGGGAGTGAGGCGCGGGCGCTGCCTGGATTGCGTCTGCCATCTCTGCCTCCTCAGGCCGGCTGCCGGATCGTCGTCCTCAGGCGAGGATCGACGATGGTGTAGAGGATGTCCACGGCGAGGTTGATCGCCACGAAGATGAGCGCCACGAGCATGAGGTAGGCCGCCATGATCGGGATATCGACATTCTGCACGGCTTGGACGAACAGCAGGCCCATGCCTGGCCATTGGAACACGGTCTCGGTGATGATCGCGAACGCGATCACGGAGCCGAACTGAAGGCCCACGATGGTGATGACCGGCACGAGGGTGTTCTTGAGCGCATGCCCGAAATGGATGGCCCTGGTCGTGAGCCCCCTCGCCCGCGCGAACTTGATGTAGTCGGTGCGCAGCACCTCCAGCATCTCGGCACGGACGATGCGCATGATCAGCGTCATCTGGAAGAGACCGAGCGTGATGGAGGGCATGATCAGGGCCTTCAGGCCCGACAGGGTAAGAAGCCCCGTCGTCCACCAGCCGAGACGAACCGTGTCGCCGCGGCCGTAGGATGGCAGCCAGCCGAGGGTGACGGAGAAGAGATAGATCAGCAGAATGCCGATCAGGAACGTCGGAAGCGAGATTCCGATCAGCGACACGGTCTGGAACACCTTTGCCAGGAAGCTGTCCCGCTTCAATCCCGAATAGACCCCCATGAGCACGCCGAAACCTGTGGCGAAGACGGTCGCACAGAATGCGAGCTCGAGCGTGGCCGGCATGCGCTCGGCCAGGAGATCCGAGACGGGCTGGCGGAACTGGTAGGAGACGCCGAAATTGCCCTGCGCCGCGCTGGTGAGGTAACGCAGGAACTGCACGGGCACCGGATCGTCGAGCCCGAGAGAGCGCCGGACCTGCTCCCGTTCGGCGGCGGGCGTATCGAGGGAGACGATCTGGTTCACCGGATCGCCGGCAAAGCGGAACATCGCGAATGAAATGATCCCGACGGCCAGAAGAACGCCGATGGCCTGAAGGGCGCGCCGGATGATGAATGCGAACATGCACAATCTCTTGATCGCTGCGGCCCGGGCGACCCAACGGCCCGAACCTTCGAAAAACTGTCCCGGACGGCGCGGAGGCCGTCCGGGATAAGCGATCAGATGCGGACTACTCTTTCTTCTGCGCCCAGTAGAGCAGCACCTGGTTGTCGGCCCGCTGAGGCAGCGTCACCTTGTTCGACACGCCCCAGGCGAGCGCCTGCTGGTGCAGCGGGATATAGCCGTACTCGTCGAAGGTGATCTGGAAGGCCTGCTTGATCAGCTGGTCGCGCTTCTCCTTGTTGCTCTCGACGAGGATCTTGTCGGTCAGCTCGTCATGCTGCTTGTTGCAGAAATTGCCGAGGTTCGACTCGCCCCGCGAGGATTGCGGATCGTTCCGGCAGCCTTCGATGTCGAACAGCACGTTGTGGCTGTCGAAGGTGCCCGGGGTCCAGCCCAGCAGGTAGAACGAGGTGTTGTAATTGCCCGACTTCAGCACCTTGCCGAAGTACTGCGCCTTCGGCTGAGCCATCAGGTTCACCTTGACGCCGGCACGGGCCAGCATGCTGACCACGGCCTGGCAGATCGCTTCGTCATTCACGTAGCGATCGTTCGGGCAATCCAGTCCGACCTCGAAGCCGTTCGGGTAGCCGGCGTCGGCCAGCAGCTTCTTGGCGCCTTCGAGATCGTATTTCGGACGCACGAAGTCGGCCGAATAGGTGAACAGCTGCGGGGCGATCATCAGCGCCGACGGGGTGGACATGCCGCGCATGACCCGGGACTTGATCGTCTCGATGTCGATCGCCTTGTAGAAGGCCTCGCGCACGCGCTTGTCCTTGAACGGGTTCTTGCCCTTCACGTTCGAGAACAGGAGCTCGTCGCGGGTCTGATCGAAGCCCAGGAAGATGGTCCGGAGCTCGGGACCGGCCAGCACCTTGGCGTTCGCCGTGCCGTTGACGCGCTGAACGTCCTGCAACGGAACCGGCTCGATCACGTCCACTTCGCCCGAGAGCAGGGCGGCAACGCGCGTGGCGTCGGATGCGATCGGGGTGAAGACGATCTCGTCGAGGTTATGCTCGACCTTGCCCCACCAGTCCTTGTTCACCTTGAAGACGGTCTTCACGCCGGGCTGATGGCTTTCGATCTTGAACGGTCCGGTGCCATTGGCATTCAGGGACGCGAAGCTCGGCGTCGTCGCGGCTGCCGGCGTGGGCGCGACGCTGTTGTTCGCCTCCGACCACTCCTTGTCCATGATGTACCAGGTGTCCCACTGGGCGTTCATGATCGGGTTCGGGGACTTGAGCTTCACGTCGACCGTGTAGTCGTCCACCTTCACCCATTCCGAGCCGCTGGGAACGCGGGTCTGGAAGTTCGAACCCTGGGCGCGGACGCGGTTGGCGGAGAAGATCACGTCGTCGGCGTTGAAGGGATTGCCGTTGTGGAACTTCACGTTCTTGCGCAGGAAGAGCCGCCAGGTCAGGCCGTCCTCGCTGATCTCCCAGCGCTCAGCCAGGCCCGGCTCGATCGCAAGGTCCTTGCCGCGCTTCGTCAGGCCCTCATAGACGTGGCCGTGGTGCGCGATCGTGGTGGTCTCGTTCAGGGTATAGGGGTCGAGCGACTTCAGGTCGCCCTGGTTGGCATAGCGCAGGGTCACGGCCATGGCCGGAAAAGCTACGCCGGCCATCAGGGTCGTCGCGGCCGCGACGAGAAACTTCGAACGGATCGTCATTGTCTGTCCTTCTCCTCTGGAGGCCCGCGTCTTTGCGCGGTGTTCCTCTTGTCGGAAGCGCGACTGTTGTCGTCGTTCCTTCCGCTGAGGAATGAACTTAGGCAGGAAAGTGGCCGGTGGTCTAGCCCCGACGTGGACCGTCCTGCTCAGCATTTAGGCACAGAGGTCCCCGATCAGGCGGCGCAGGATTGCCTCGCCGGCCTGGAATTCGCCGACCTCGATATATTCGTCCGGCTGGTGGGCCTGCGCGATGTCGCCGGGGCCACAGACCACCGTCGACCAGCCGGCCCGCTGGAACAGCCCCGCCTCCGTTCCGTAGGACACCACATGAGTGCCGTTGTCGCCTGTCAGCCGACGCATCAGCCGCTCCGCCGCACCATCGGTCTCCGGCCGGAGTCCCGGCACCTCGGCGACGAGCTCGACATCCACCCCCGCCTCGGGAGCGATGGCCTTCATGCGAGGCTCGATCCGTTCGCGGATATAGGCCTCGTAGCGGGCCAGATAGTCCATGGGGCTCTCCGTCGGGACCGCCCGGATGTCGCTGAAGAACCAGGCCGAGGACGACACCACGTTGGCGGCATTGCCGCCGACCATCATGCCGCAATGAAGCGTGGTGTAGGGCGGTTCGAACGGATTGTCCGGATCGGCTCTGCGCCGGTTCTCCTCCATCACGTCCTCGTGCCATGCGATCAGGCGAGCGGCGTTCATGACCGCACTCACTCCCTGGTCGATCCGGCTGGAGTGGACCGCATATCCCGTCACCTGGGTCCGCAGCTGCACGGACGCCTTATGCCCCGTCACCACCGCATGGCGTGTCGGCTCGCCGACGATCACGGCGGACGGCGCCGGGATGGATCCAGCCATCGCGTGCACCATCGACGGTGCTCCACGGCAGGCAATCTCCTCGTCGTAGGACAGCGCGATGTGGATGGGGCGCTTGAGAGGCGCGTGCACCATCTCGGGCACGAGCGCCAGAACGAGCGCGTCGAAGCCTTTCATGTCGGTTGCGCCACGACCGTAGAGGCTACCGTCCTTCTCCGTGAGCGTCCAGGGATCCGTGGACCAGTTCTGTCCCTCGACCGGCACGACATCCGTGTGGCCCGACAAGACGATCCCGCCCTCCACCCGGGGGCCGATCGTGGCGTAGAGATTGGCCTTGTCGCCCTCGGGACTCATGACGAGATGGCTCTCGACGCCGTGGCCGTTCAGCCAGTCGCGGCAGAAGTGGATGATGTCGAGATTGCTGCTGGTGGATACGCTCGGGAAGGCTATCAGACGCGCGAGCATCTCGCGGGGTGACATGGACATCGTGCTCGACTCCGTGGTTGAGCGTGAGCATCCAATCCTATCGAGCCGCCGGTCAAGTCGCTTTTTTATCAGCAGGAAATTCGATCGCCGCCCGTTGACGAAGCAAAGACGTCGCTCGCATGATCGCGTCGCCCGCGACGGCGCCATTGGCCGTCTCATCTCACATGCCGCCCGACGGACACCCACATGACCGCCTTTGACGTGACGCTCTCCGACATCGAAGCTGCCCGCGACCGCATCGCCGGACGCGTCAGGCGCACTCCTGCGTACGAGAGTGGCGACATCTCGGCGCGGCTCGGGCGGCGCAGCGCGGTGAAGATGGAAGCGCTGCAGCTTGCCGGCTCCTTCAAGGTCCGAGGGGTCTTCAACAAGGTGCTGACCTTAAGCGACGACGAGCGCCGGCGCGGACTCGTGACCGTCTCGGGCGGCAACCACGCCATCGCGGTGGCGCGGGTCGCCGGAACGCTCGGGCTCGACGCGCTCGTCCTGATGCCGAAGACGGCCGCCCGTTTCAACATCGACCTCACCACCAAGTTCGGCGCCCGCGTGGAGCTCTGCGACGATGCCGCCCAAGCCTTCGCCAAGGCCGAGGATTACCAGCGCCAGGGCCGCCTCTTCGTGCATCCTTACGACGATCCCGCCATCATCGCGGGCCACGGCACGCTGGGCCTCGAGTTTCTCGACGACATCCCCGACCTCACCCATGTGTTCGTCTCGATCGGGGGCGGCGGCTTCATGTCCGGCGTGGCGGCCGCCCTGAAGGCCAGGCGGCCGTCGCTGACCGTTTACGGTGTCGAGCCGACCGGCGCGCCGACCATGACCGAGGCCCTCAGGGCGGATCAGCCGGTGACCATTCGCCCGACCTCCCTGTCCCGGACCCTCGCCGCGCCCTTCGCCACCCACCGGACCATGGCGGCCGCCAGGCTCCTCCTGAAGGAGATCCTGCTTGTCGAGGACCCGCCGGTCGTGGCCGATGTGAGCTGGCTGCTCCAGACGGAGAAACTGCTCTGCGAGCCGGCCGCGGCCTGCGTCCTCACGGCCGCCGAGATGGTCGTTCCGTCTCTGCCGGACGACAGCGTCATCGGCCTCGTGCTCTGCGGCTCCAACCTGTCCCTGGACGATCTGGATGCATGGCGCCGGCCGTCCCTCTAAAGCATCGGACGTGAAAAGTGGACATGCACTTTTGGGATCCATCCGATGCTTTCTTCTTGGATGAGAGCATCGGTCAGAACGGACCCAGAGGGCCGCGCCAGCGAAAACCGGATCCACTTTTCCGTCCGATGCTCTAGCGTATCGGCCGGACCCAGAGGGCCGGTCAAGGGAGGGAGCCTCGGACCCAAAAGTGGTGCCCACCTTTGGGTCCGAGGCTCTAGGATGGCCTCTCGAGCGCCCTGAAGAGACCAGGACATGCCGGATCTGCCGACTTTTCTCACCTTCTATGCCGCTGTTCTGGCCTTGCAGCTGGCTCCGGGCCCCGACATGGTCCTTCTGCTGAGCCGCGGAGTCGGACAGGGTCGGCGCATTGCCGTCCTGACCGCCATCGGCATGACCCTGCTGGCCGGCCTCGTTCAGCTGCCGCTCCTGGCCCTGGGAGTGACCTCCCTGATCCAGGCCTCCCCTCTCGCCTTCGAGCTTCTTCGATGGGCCGGCGCCGCCTATCTGGTGTGGCTGGGCGCCAAGCTTCTGATCGGCTCGTTCGGCCCGCATCGCCTCGTCCGCACGGCTCCGAAGCCCGTGTCGGATCTCGCAGCCTTGCGCCAGGGCATGATCAACAACCTGACCAACCCGAAGGCCATGGTGTTCATGCTGGCCTTCCTCCCCCAGTTCGTCGACCCCGGCCGCGACTGGCCTGTCACGGCGCAGCTGCTGTTCCTGGGGGGCGTGCAGAAAGTCTCAGGGTTCTTTGTCCTGGGAGCGGTTGCGCTCGGAACGGGAACGATCGGCGAGTGGCTGTCGCGGCGGCCGGGCCTGATCGCCTGGCAGGAGCGGTGTGCCGGCCTCGTCATAGTCGGTCTGGGCCTGCGCCTCGCCCTCTCGGGAGACGCCTCGGCGATCCGCCGCTGAGCCGACACCCGTTAGCCGTTCATTAGCCATGGTCGAAAAGTCCGGCCTCGTCATGGAGCCTCATCGAGCGACAACCGTTCCTCCCGAAGCTCGAGGTCTCCAAGGACGGGTTCCATGAACGGGAAAGCCTACTGCATCGCCGCAGCCGCCAGCCTCCTTCTGGCCAACGTTCCGCAGCCGTCCCGGGCCGCGAGCTTTGATTGCGCCAGGGCCCAGACAGCCGACGAGAAAGCCGTCTGCGCGGATCGCGCGCTGAACGACCAGGATGTCGAGATGGCCGTGCTCTACAGGCAGCTCAAGCCTCTTCTCGGCATGGGGGCTCGCGGCGACTTGGAAGACGCGCAGGCGGCCTGGCTCAAGCGGCGAGAAGGCTGCGGCGAGGACCGATCCTGCCTGAGCAAAGCCTATGAGGAAAGGGTGCTGCAACTGAGAAACGGCTTCGAGGCGCTGGCGAAACGGGGCCCCTTCTAAAGCATCGGACGTGATAAGTGGACTGCACTTTCGGGATCGGATCCGATGCATTCACTTTGGATGAGAGCATCGTTGAGAGCGGACCCGAAGGGCCGCACGATGCTCTAGAACCGTCGATAAAAAACCCCGCGCGAGGGCGGGGGTGTGCACAGACACGGAGTGGGGCAGCCGCGATGAAGCTGGCCGCCGAGAGCGCCGTGGCACTGGGGGCACCGTGGGACGCTCTCACGGGAATGTGTATCCCGGCTCGCGACATCTACCTACTCTTCTTCCCGCGGATGGTTAACCTTTCGTCTCGTCCGAAAGCGGGGTTCGCGGCAGACGTGTTTTCGCGCACACCTCTTTCATCGTGAAAATGCCACCTTGGCCGTGCTTCCCTTACGACACCCGAACGGAGTCGAACCATGCGCGCCATCCTCGCACTTCTTTGCCTCTTCTCGGGTCTGCCGGACGATGCGCCCGCCGACGGGTTCGACGCGGCCCAGGAAAAGACCGAGAAATATCGGGCGCTCCTGTCCGAGCTCGCCTCCTCCGGGGCGCCGGACGGCGAAAGCGTGACCGATCTGCCCGACGGTTTGCGGCAGGCCGTCGAAGCGTGGACCCATCCCGGGGCTTGAGCCGATGGTCTCCTCGGCCCCTGCCCGGCCCGGCCCCGAAACGCAGCCGGGCGCTCGGCAAGATCGTCTTTCCGCGCCGCGCTCCATTTCAGGGGTTGCGCGAGCCGGCGTTAAAAGTTAGAGGAACCAAGCCTTTCGGCAGTCGGAGCGTAGCGCAGCCCGGTTAGCGCACTAGTCTGGGGGACTAGGGGTCGGAGGTTCAAATCCTCTCGCTCCGACCATTACTTTCAAAGCCTTAGCGATGTTTTGCTTCCGGAGCGTCCAAAATCTGGAAGCACATCGGAAGCACGAAGCGGCATTTTCTCCTTTCGATCACAAGAATCGTCTATGTCTCGACATGAGCTGCCATGCTCGAAGGGGGTCGAGTCTTAACCCGTCGTCGGCTTTGATTCGGATCAGCAGCATTTCTGGGGGCAACTTTTTGACCACCGAGCCGATGTTATCGCGCCTAAAGAGACGATATAAATATCGGGGGTGGCTGCAAATCGGTGGGCTGAGCGGTTCCAAGCAGCCCCTCGGCTCTATCAAGGATGCTGAAGCTGCCCTCGATGCCGTCTTCGCGTGGCTGGAACCTCTCTACGATCTCATACGGCAGCCACGCTCACAGACTGGGTTTCATACCGAATGTTATCGGGACTTCGGGTCGCGTTCGCGACAAGAAAACGCCCCAGCCAGAGGGTGTCCTATACCTCTGGCCAGGGCGTTCGTGGCTGGAAGGGGGCTTCGCCACATCTCGGAAGCTAAACTGTTTTGGCTGCTCCACAACGAAGCAAACGGGTCGAGCGGATATTCCTAAAGGCTTAGCTCAGAAATACTAGCGCATCGGACGGACCCAGAGGGCCGTTGGCGTGGCTCGCCGGGTCCGTCTCTTCCGATGCGCTGGCCGCACGATGCCGAAGCAAGTCTCTCGATCATGAGCGAGCCGAAACGCCCGATCTCCTCCGGGTCGATCCGGTACAGCGCGAGATAGGGCCTGTTAAGGGAGCGGAGTTCGTCAGGCACTGAAGTGTCGGCACCATCCCGGAACAGTGGGCGGCACTGGCGATCCAATGGATAAGCCCCATGTCATGCACTGGGCGAGCTTCGACCGCAGGGTGGAGCAGATCGACCGCATTGAGGCTATCTGCAGCAATATGTTGTTCTTGTTCTCGCTTATGCGTTTCTCCCTGCCTCGTACCGGACTGTGGCAGCGGTCATCGCATTTTCCTTTGTCCTAGCATGGTTGTCAGACCTTACCGTCGAGGCGCCTCTTCGGGTGGTTCGTGACCGTATCCGAGGCCGTCCAATCAAAACGGATACGGTTGCATTGCCAAATGGTGTTCTGGTGGGACAGTCGGCCGAGCTTGCGGCCCCTAACCCCCGGCTCTGAGGCCTGCTTTCATGGGATCTTGGGCCCTGCCGCTTCTCTCTTGCAACGACCTCCAGCACCTCCCTCGGCTTTCTCTTGCCCCTTGATACCGATGCGGCCCCAGTGGCGGCAACGCGCTCTGCAAGACCGCGAAGGCGAGCCGGGTACTGCCTTCGATTTCGGCAAGGGCCTGTCGCCTCCGACTGCGGAGGGCGATGTTCCTGCGGTACGAATAATCAAAGGAAGCTATGATCCCTTGGCTTGGGCGCTGAGCTTGCTCTGCCGTGCATTGGGATCAGAGCGCAACACACGCGACATCATTCCAGTGATGGGACGGCAATCTCGCGATTTGTGAAGTGTGCAATCCGCCTTCAGACTGCAAGCATCCTCCAAAGGTATAGCACCACCAAAGGAGGGTTCGATTGCCGCGAAAAATCATCGGAACGCGCACTCCGCGACGGAGAGTGAGCGACATGGACTCGTCCTTTCGAAGCCCTATGCGTGAGGGAGAGATACTCCCACGCAGCGGAAGCACCTCTCTGCTTCGAGACTCCGAATTTTTGATGCCGAGCTGATTTCATTTCGCCAGAAAAAATCTCTGAGTGACGATGACTACGTGGAATAAATCAGCGGATAGGGCGTCCTACAAAGGCCCTACCGCCTCGGTTCATGCAGCGCTGACGTAATCGCCCCGACGCTCCACGAACAAGCGAATGACGGAATGGCTACGTTAGAGGATCAGCCATGTACAACTGGCGCCAACCCGTTCTGGCCTTCTATGACGCACACGTGACGAAGAATCCTATTCCAGGATACATCGAGAGTTTGGACGCGTTCCACCGCTTGCCCATCGAGCAGCGCCGGCAAATCCAACTCCGGCGTCTCACCGAACTGCTGCGCCATGCAGCCCGTCATGTGCCCTATTATCAGGATGTTCTGCATGACGCCATGGTCGTGCGGAACGACAAGGTGGATCTCTCCCGGTTCCGGCAGATCCCCGACCTTACCCGTGATCTCCTGCGTGACGCGTTTGAGCATCTGAAGAGCGATGACCTCGGCACACGGAATTGGTACAGGAAGACCACTGGTGGCAGTACCGGTGAGCCTGTCGTCGTTCTACAAGACCGTTCGTACGACGATATCGGCAGAGCCGTGAAGGACCTGCATTACGAATGGGCCGGCCGCGGGTCCGGGGAGCCGCTCGTCTCACTCTGGGGCTCCGAGCGTGACATCCTCATGGGCTCAGAAGGCTGGCGCAACCAGCTCTCCGGCTTCATCCGCAACAAAACGCTGCTCAATTCCTGGAACATGTCCAAATCCGACCTGCAACGTTTTCTGGAGGTCCTTCACCGGGTCAAGCCCGTGGTCATCGAAGCCTATGCCGAGAGCATCTACGAACTCGCCCGTTACATCAACGAGACGGGCGCGCGGATCAACGGCGTTCGAAGCGTGATCAGCAGTGCCGGCACTCTCTATCCCTTCATCCGGCATGAGGTGGAGGATGCATTCAAGTGCCCTGTGTTGAACCGTTACGGATCGCGGGAGGTCGGCGACATCGCGGCTGAGAAGACTTCCGGCTCCGGGCTTGAGGTGTTTTCCTACGTCAATTTTGTGGAGGTCGTGGACGAGAACGGCAATCCATGCATGCCCGGTGAGGAAGGCGACGTCTTGGTCACGAGCCTGACAAATTACACCATGCCGCTCATCCGGTACCGATTGGGCGACCGGGCGATTGTCGGGGCCGCGACCGCCACGCCGATCCACTCGGTCGAGCAGCTCCAGACTGTCACCGGACGCATCTTGGATGCTCTCATCCGGGAGGATGGATCGACGGTGCCGGCGACTTTCTTTATGCACTTTCTGAGCGTGGTTCACAATTCCGGCTGGGTCCAGAAGACTCAGGTTGTCCAGGAGGACTACAACAGGATCCGGATCAAGATGATCACGACAGCGCCGCCGCCGGACCATGCTCTTGATGAGATCCGAACCTCCTTGCAGCGCGTGATGGGGCGAAACTGCAGGATCGAGTTCGCGTTTGTTGACGACATTCCGCCGTCGCCTTCTGGAAAATACCGCTACACGATCTCCCACCTGCCGCATTCGGGGTCGGGCGCTTCAGGGGACCCAGTTGAGACAGGCAACACGCTTGAAAACTGCCACAAAGGATGAGTCGGCGCGACCACCCGAGATCCTGATGAAGCCTGTTCTGGATCCAGTTTCTCGCGTCGGACGCCGCGTTCCTCGAGCCAAGGGGCATCGTCCCGGAAAGAGGATCGAACGTTGCTCGCTCCGGCCATTCCTTTCTCGAACCTCTAAGCTCGATCGAGCCGGCCGTGAGGCCGGCTTTCTGCTGTCTGGAGCACGGCGGGCGCTTTCGGTCATGCTCCCTTAAAGCGCAGCTGAAACAAAGCGGCATCGGCCGCGTTCGGCCTCTAACGGCGGCCCAGAGTCGAGCGCTTCTCCAGCGTGTCGCGGCCGAGCCGGGACTTTCAGTTGGAGATCAAGATGGATCGTCGCACCCTCCTCGGCGGCCTCGCCGCTGCGCTTGTTGTCGCCCCAGCCCTGGCCCAGACCGGCGGCTCCTCCCCGGCCATGCCGTCGGGATCCTCCGGAGCCATGCCGATGAGCCAGCCTGGCGGCCAGATGAGCCAAGCCGACATGCAGCACATGCAGCAGACCATGCAGCTCGGCATGGTGGCTCTGGAATCGAGCCGAATCGCCATGAACAAGGTCCGCAACGAAGATCTGAAGCGCTTCGCCAATTTCGAGATCCAGGAGCAGACCACGCTCTCGGAGGTGCTGCGCTCGATGATGGAACCGGCCGCCACTGCGGCGACGGGATCGGCAGGCGGCCCATCCACCGCGGCCATGCCGCCCATGCAGATGGACCCATCGGCCCGTGACATGATGCAGAAGATGCAGAATCAGCAGGCCGGGGCCGAATTCGACAAGATGTACCTGCAGGCTCAGCTTGAGGGCCATCGCGACCTGCTTCAGGTTCAGGAGCGCTACCTCCAGTCGAACCCGCAGAATCGCGAGCACATGAATGTCGCCAAGCTGGCCCGCGGGCAGATTCGCGAGCACATCGCCCTGCTCGAAGACATGCAGAAGACGATCCGATAGGCGTCACCGTGCGGCGGGGTGCCTGCCAGAAAAAGCCCGCTCCAGCATCGGCCGGAGCGGGTTCAAGTCTCAGGAGCCTTCCTTGGAGGGATGCCTTCAAACGATGACCAAGCGCGAATGTTGCAGGAGCCGGGGTGCGGCGTTCCAACCCACCCGCACCGCTCCGTGATCATAGGCTCCGAGGAAGCCCGAACTTCTTCGGACCGGTGGCCGTTCCTATCCAGCCACGGGAGCGGGAACGAAGGATGGCGAAGTGACGGACATCAGATCGAAGGACAGGACAGCCCGACGCCAGGACAGCCCGAGCACGCCCGCCGTGGAGCCCAATGTTCTGGCCTCTGTCCTCGAACGCAACATCGATGCCCTTCGTGAGAAGCGGCACGAGGAGGAGCGCAAGGCTGGTCTGCAGGAGCGCATCGCCGAAGCGATCACCCGCTTTACCGGCAGCATGGCGTTCGTCTATGTGCACCTGGTTCTGGTGGCCGGCTGGGTTGCGGCCAATCTCGGCCTGATCCCGGGCGTTCCCGCCTTCGATCCGACCTTCGTCATCCTCGCGACGTTCGCGTCGGTCGAGGCGATCTTCCTCTCCACCTTCGTGCTCATCAGCCAGAATCGTGCCGCCGCCGAGGCGGATCGGCGCTCGCAGCTCGATCTCCAGACGAATCTGCTCTCCGAGCACGAGATCACGCGGCTGCTGACGCTGACCCGGGCGATCGCCGAACATCTCGGCATCAACGAGGCGCGGGACCCCACCCTTCGCGAGCTGGAACGGCACGTCGCTCCCGAGAAGGTTCTCGACAGGCTTACGGAAGGCGAGGAAGGACGCTCGTCCTGACGGCGTAGGCTCAAGGAAGAGCAGCCATGGGACGGGAGATGGTGGGCGGTGAGGGACTCGAACCCCCGACCTGCGGTGTGTAAAACCGAAGCTCTACCAACTGAGCTAACCGCCCGTCCGGCCTGACATAAAAAGAGAAGGCCGACAACGCAAGCATTGTCGGCCTTCTTTCGCAAGCGAACACCGCTCAAAGAGCGATTACTTCGCGTTGACGGCATCCTTCAGGCTCGCGCCGGCGCGGAACTTCGGGGTCTTGGACGCGGGAACCTTGACCTTCTCGCCGGTGCGCGGGTTGCGCGCCTCGCCGGCGGCGCGGTTGGTCACAACGAACGTGCCGAAACCGACGATCTTGACCTCATCGCCCTGCTTCAGAGCGCCGGTGATCGCCTCGATGGCGGCGTCGATCGCATCGCCAGCCTGGCCGCGCGAAAGGCCTACCTTGTCGGCAACGGCCGCAACGAGCTCGCCTTTATTCATAGTCATATCCTCCAGTGATCACGGCGTCGCAAAAGAAATGGTCCACCGTTTCAGGGACACCCGTTTGGCGCAAAGCTTGTCCGTAAGCAAGCCCCGAAGTGGCTGAAAACAGCCGATTTTTTGCAGTTCCCTGCAAAAAAGAAGCCTCCGGACCCGGGTCCGGAGGCTTTTGTCGTTACGTCAATCGCCGGAATCTAGTGAGCGATGACCCCGGCCGAGTCGTCTTCGACACCCGGCTTGTGAGCCTTGAGTTCCGCCGCCTCATCCCATTCGATCCGCTCCGGCACCCGCACGAGGGCATGCTGGAGAACCTGATCCATCATGGAGACCGGCACGATTTCCAGGCCGTTCTTCACGCTGGCCGGGATATCGGCGAGATCCTTGGCGTTCTCCTCGGGGATCAGCACCTTCTTGATGCCGCCGCGCAGAGCCGCCAGGAGCTTCTCCTTGAGGCCGCCGATGGGCAGCACCCTGCCCCGCAGCGTGACTTCGCCGGTCATGGCGATGTCGCGGCGCACCGGGATCCCGGTGATCACGGACACGATGGCGGTCGCCATGGCGATACCGGCCGACGGGCCGTCCTTCGGCGTCGCGCCTTCCGGCACGTGCACGTGGATGTCCCGGCGGTCGAACAGGGGCGGCTCGACGCCGAAATCCAGAGCGCGGGAGCGGACATAGGACGCCGCAGCCGAGATCGATTCCTTCATGACGTCGCGGAGGTTGCCCGTGACGGTCATCTTGCCCTTGCCCGGCATCATGATGCCTTCGATGGTGAGCAACTCGCCGCCCACCTCGGTCCAGGCCAGACCCGTGACGGCGCCGACCATGTCCTCCGTCTCGGCCTCGCCGTAGCGATAGCGCGGCGGTCCGAGGAACTCGGGCAGGTTGTCCACCGTGACCTCGACCGCCTTGACCTTGGAGATCAGGATCTCCTTGACGGCCTTGCGGACCAGGTTAGCAATCTCACGCTCGAGGTTACGCACGCCCGCCTCGCGGGTGTAGCGGCGGATCAGCATGAGGAGAGCCTCATCGCCGATCTTCCACTCCTTCTCCGCCAGACCGTGCTTCTGCATGGCCGAAGGGATCAGGTGGGTGCGGGCGATCTCGGCCTTCTCCTCCTCGGTGTAACCCGCGATGCGGATCACCTCCATACGGTCGAGGAGCGGAGCCGGGATGTTCAGCGTGTTGGCCGTCGTCACGAACATCACGTTGGACAGGTCGTAATCGACTTCCAGGTAATGGTCGTTGAAGGTCGAGTTCTGCTCAGGATCGAGGACCTCGAGCAGGGCCGCCGACGGGTCGCCGCGGAAGTCCATGCCCATCTTGTCGATCTCGTCGAGCAGGATGAGCGGGTTGGACGTCTTGGCCTTGCGCATCGACTGGATGATCTTGCCCGGCATCGAGCCGATATAGGTCCTCCTGTGGCCGCGGATCTCCGACTCGTCGCGGACGCCACCGAGCGACATGCGCACGAACTCGCGGCCCGTGGCCTTGGCGATCGACTTGCCGAGGGAGGTCTTACCCACGCCGGGAGGGCCGACCAGGCAGAGGATCGGGCCCGTGAGCTTGTTGGCGCGCTGCTGCACGGCCAGGTACTCGACGATGCGCTCCTTGACCTTGTCGAGGCCGTAATGATCCGCATCGAGCAGATCCTGGGCCGCCTTGAGGTCCTTCTTCATCTTCGAGCGGCGGTTCCACGGGATCCCGAGCAGCCAGTCGAGATAGTTGCGCACCACGGTGGCTTCCGCCGACATGGGCGACATCTGGCGCAGCTTCTTCAGCTCGCCCAGCGCCTTCTCGCGGGCCTCCTTCGTGAACTTGGTCTTCTCGATCTTCTCCTCGAGCTCGGCCAGCTCGTCGCGACCTTCGTCGTCGCCGAGCTCCTTCTGGATCGCCTTCATCTGCTCGTTGAGGTAGTACTCGCGCTGCGTCTTCTCCATCTGACGCTTCACGCGGGTCCGGATCCGCTTCTCGACCTGGAGAACGGAGATCTCGCTCTCCATCATGCCGAGCACCTTCTCCAGGCGCTGAGCGACGGTGGCGGTCTCGAGGATCGCCTGCTTGTCGGCAATCTTGATGGCCAGGTGAGACGCGATCGTGTCGGCGAGCTTGGCGGGCTCGTCGATCTGGGTCACGGCGGTCACGACCTCCGGCGACACCTTCTTGTTGAGCTTCACGTAGTTCTCGAACTCGGACACGACCGACCGGGCGAGCGCCTCGGCCTCGACCTGGTCGCCGAGGGAGTCCGGAAGCGCCTCGGCTTCGGCCTCGTAGAACTCGTCCGTACGGGTATAGGCCTTCACCTGGGCTCGGCTCGCGCCTTCGACCAGCACCTTCACGGTGCCGTCGGGCAGCTTCAGCAGTTGCAGGACGTTGGCCAGGGTCCCGACCTTGTAGATCGCGTCCGTTGACGGATCGTCATCCGTCGCATCGATCTGGGTGGCCAGAAGAATGTGACGGTCCCCCTTGACCACTTCCTCAAGCGCGCGGATCGACTTTTCACGGCCGACGAAGAGCGGCACGATCATGTGTGGAAAGACAACAATGTCGCGCAGAGGCAGAACCGCATAGGTTCCGGTCGAGCCTGGAACGACAGGCTGACGTGGCTTCGATTGTGTCATGAGACGGTATCCTTTTGACTGCGTCCGGGAATCCCCTCGGATGAGCTGGATGTCGGACGGATAACCGGAATGCTCAGGCTTTTGTTATGGGCTGCATCCGGTACGCCGGGCTCCCCCTCGCAACATGAGCGGACAGCACCGGCGCAAGAGATAATGTGGCGTTGCGGGCCTCCTGTTTCAAGAAGATTGCCCGCAATGCATCTGTGCATGGGAAAGGCCCCCGGTGGCCCTCAAGCGCTGGCGCTTGCGGCCTGCTCGTTCCGCTCGCCATGAATGAACAGCGGCTTGGCCTTGCCCTCCACGACCTCGGGACCGATCACCACCTGCTCGACGGAATCGAGGCCCGGCAGGTCATACATGGTCTCCAGCAGAATGCCCTCCATGATGGAGCGCAGGCCGCGGGCGCCCGTCTTCCGCTCGATCGCCTTCTTGGCGATCAGGGTCAGGGCCTCGTCCTGGAAGGTAAGCTGCACGTTCTCCATCTCGAAGAGGCGCTGGTACTGCTTCACCAGGGCGTTCTTCGGCTCCTGGAGGATGGTCTTCAGGGCGTCGATGTCGAGATCCTCGAGGGTCGCCAGAACCGGCAGGCGGCCGACGAATTCGGGGATGAGGCCGAACTTCAGCAGGTCCTCGGGCTCGACCTCACGGAAGATCTCGCCCGTGCGACGGTCGTCCGGAGAGCTGACCGAGGCGCCGAAGCCGATCGACGTGCCCTTGCCGCGGCCGGAGATGATCCGTTCCAGGCCGGCGAAGGCGCCGCCGCAGATGAACAGGATGTTCGTGGTGTCCACCTGCAGGAATTCCTGCTGCGGGTGCTTGCGGCCGCCCTGCGGAGGCACGGACGCGACGGTGCCTTCCATGATCTTGAGGAGGGCCTGCTGCACGCCCTCGCCGGACACGTCGCGGGTGATGGAGGGGTTGTCGGACTTGCGGGAAATCTTGTCGATCTCGTCGATATAGACGATGCCCCGCTGCGCCCGCTCGACATTGTAGTCGGAGGCCTGGAGCAGCTTGAGGATGATGTTCTCCACGTCCTCGCCGACATAGCCGGCCTCGGTCAGGGTCGTCGCATCGGCCATCGTGAAGGGCACGTCCAGGATTCGGGCCAGGGTCTGGGCAAGCAGGGTCTTGCCCGAGCCGGTCGGTCCGATCAGCAGGATGTTCGACTTGGCCAGTTCGACGTCGTTGTGCTTGGTCGCGTGGGCGAGGCGCTTGTAATGGTTGTGGACCGCCACCGAGAGCACCTTCTTGGCGTGCTCCTGGCCGATCACGTAGTCATCCAGAACGCGGCTGATCTCCTTCGGGGTCGGGACCCCGTCGCGGGACTTCACGAGAGACGATTTCGACTCCTCGCGGATGATGTCCATGCACAGCTCGACGCATTCATCGCAGATGAAAACCGTCGGGCCAGCGATCAGCTTGCGAACCTCATGCTGGCTCTTGCCGCAGAAGGAGCAGTACAGCGTACTCTTGGAGTCGTTGCCGCCAGCCTTGGTCATTATCACATCTCCAATCCGTACCGGGACAGCCCCTGCCGGCCCAGCACCTTTAATTTATGAGCGACGGAGCTAACAAAATGTTCCGTCGCTAAGAATTGAACGCTCAAATCGCCCAGCCTTCCCGAATCCACATGCAATCACGGGGAGAGCCCGTGATCAATAGAAACGGGATTACTCGGCAAAAAGACGCACCCAGGGGAATTTTGTCCCCAGGTTTTAAGGGTTACGCCGGGGTGGCGGCCGGCTCCGGACGCTTCTCGATCACCTGGTCGATGAGGCCGAACTCCCGGGCCGCCTCGGCGGTCATGAAGTTGTCGCGCTCGAGAGCCCGCTCGATCTCTTCGTAGTTGCGGCCGGTATGGCCCACATAGATCTCGTTCAGGCGGCGCTTCAGGGCCTCGCTCTCGCGGGCGTGGATCATGATGTCCGTGACCTGGCCCTGATAGCCGCCGGACGGCTGGTGGACCATGATGCGGGCGTTCGGGAGGGCGAAACGCATGCCCTTCTCGCCGGCGGTCAGCAGGAGGGAGCCCATGGAGGCCGCCTGGCCGACGCACAGGGTCGAAACCGGGCAGCGGATGAACTGCATCGTGTCGTAGATCGACAGGCCCGACGTCACGACGCCGCCGGGGGAGTTGATGTAGAAGGAGATTTCCTTCTTGGGGTTCTCGGCCTCGAGGAACAGAAGCTGCGCCACGATCAGCGAGGCCGAGTAGTCTTCGACGGGACCCGTGAGGAAGATAATCCGTTCGCGCAGGAGGCGCGAATAGATGTCGAACGCGCGCTCGCCGCGGTTCGACTGCTCAACCACCATCGGGACGAGCGTATTGTTAAAGAGCGCTACCGGATCTCTCATTGTCTCACTGCTCCAATTCGGCCGCGCGGATGCGCGGCCGTGCAATTCATGCAAGCAACGAGACGCTTAACGGAGCGTTACTCGCCCTTGCCGGCTTTCTCTCCGTCCTCATCCTCGTCGCTGAACAGCACGTCCTTGGAGACGGTCTCTTCGTCGACCTTCACCTGGGACAGGATCTGGTCGACGACCTTCTCCTCGAACAGAGGAGCCCGGATTTCTGCGAGGGCCTGCGGGTTCTTCTGGTAGAACTCCCAAACCTGCCGCTCCTGGCCGGGGTACTGGCGGACCCGCTCGATGAGGGCCTGGGTCACCTCGTCGTCGGAGATCTTGATATCGGACTTCTCACCGATCTGTGCAAGGACCAAGCCGAGACGAACACGACGCTCGGCGATCTTGCGGTACTCCGCCTTGGCCTCGTCCTCGGTGGTGCCCTCGTCCTCGAAGGTGCGGTTGTTCGACTTCATGTCGCCGACGACCTGGGACCACACGGCGGCGAATTCCTGCTCGACCAGGGTCGGGGGCAGCTCGAAGCTGTACTTGGCGTCGAGCGAGTCGAGCAGGTCCTTCTTCACCTTGCGGCGGGACTGAACGTCGAAGTCGCGCTTGATGGCGTCGCGGATCGCGTCCTTGAGCTTGTCAAGGGAATCCATGCCGAAGCCCTTGGCCATCTCGTCGTCGATCGTCAGCTCGCCCGGAGCCTCGACTTCCTTCACGGTCACGTCGAACTCGGCGTCCTTGCCGGCCAGATGGGCCGCCATGTAGTTCACCGGGAAGGTGACCTTCACGAGCTTCGTGTCGCCTGCCTTCAGGCCGAGGAGCTGATCCTCGAAGCCGGGAATGAAGGTGTTCGAGCCGAGCTCGACCCGGATGTCCTCACCCTTGCCGCCTTCGAACTCGGTGCCGTCGATGCGGCCCACGAAATCCACCACGACCCGGTCGCCGTCGACCGCCGCGCCGTCCTTCGGCTCGAAGGTGCGGTTCTGCTTGGCCATGCGCTCGAGCGATTCGGTGATCTCGGCGTCGGTGACCTCGGCCACCGGCTTCTTGACCGTCACGTCGGAGAGATCGGCCAGCTCGAACACGGGCAGGACCTCGAGGGCGACGGTGAAGGCCAGGTCACCCTTGGCCTCCATGGCCTTCTCGACCTCTTCCTGGCTGTCGGGGAACTGGATCTGCGGCTCGTTGGCGAGCTTCAGGCCGTTGTCCTCGACGATCTTGCGGTTGGCCTCGTTGACGGCATTCTGAAGCACGTCCGCCATGACGGAGCGGCCATAGACCCGACGCAGATGTCCCACCGGCACCTTGCCGGGGCGGAATCCGTTGATCCGCACGCGATCCTTGAGGGTCGTCAATTCGCTGTTCAGGCGCTCTTCCAACTCGGTGGCCGGGAGCACGACCTTGAACTCTCGCTTCAAGCCTTGGGACAGTGTTTCCGTCACCTGCATGGTACTATTCGCCTTCATCCACTCGAAAATCTGAAATCCAGGTTCCGGCCGATGCGGCGTCATGCCGTCAACCAGGCCACTCGCTGCCTCCGGAACCCAATCCTGACGGGACTGGTGCGGGCGGAGGGACTCGAACCCCCACAACTTTCGTCGCTGGAACCTAAATCCAGTGCGTCTACCAATTCCGCCACGCCCGCGCGGGAGCAGCGCGCGAGGCGCACCCCTCTTCCGGGACGCGGCTCTATAGCATGGTTGACGAAGTGTGCATCAAAAAAGTTCGTGTGCGGCCTATTGGCAACCAAACTTGGCCGTTCACGTTCAAAACGGTACCGATGTTTCCCGCCCCTCCTCGCCCCGATGAGACAGCCTCATGATCACACGCCGCGCCGTTACCGCCGGTCTCGCCACGACCCTGATCGCCGTCTCGCGGCAGGGCCGGGCTCAGGGGTCGGACGACCCCCAGCAGGTTCTGGCGGCCCGATCGACGCCCATGAGGCTACGTCCCGACACGGCAGCGACGGCCGACCTTTGCACGTTCAACGGGAGCTTGAGCCCCGTGGTCCGGATCAAGCAGGGCGAGGAACTCCGCCTGAGGCTCGAGAACGGGACGTCCCTGCCCTTGTCGCTCCATTTCCACGGTGTCCGGGGGCCGAACGCGTCAGACGGGGTCGGCGGTCTGACCCAGGACCCCGTCGCGGCCGGCGGCAACCATGAGTACCGCTTCGTGCCGCCCGACGCCGGCACCTTCCTGATCCGCCCCTGCGTTCTCGGCGGCAGCGCCGAGCCCACGGAGCGCGGGCTCTCGGGTCTGCTGGTCGTGGAGGAGCGCAGTCCGCCCCAGGTGGATCAGGATATCGCCCTTCTCGTGGACGACTGGCGCCTCGACGATGACGGCTCGCTGGCGGCCTTCGAGAAGCCGGGGTCGGCCGCCCCGGCCGGCCGGCTCGGCAGTTGGCTCAGCGTCAATGGCGCGGCGACGCCGCGACGTCTCGAGGCGCCTTCCGGAGGCCGTCTGCGCCTGCGGCTCGCCAATGCGTGCAATGCCCGGGCCATGCGCCTGCGCTTCGACGGGATGAAGGCCTACGTGATCGCCGTCGACGGGCAACCGACCAGCACGTTCGAGCCCCTGCACGCCTCTCTGCCATTCGCTCCCGGCACCCGCTACGACCTGCTGGTCGACCTTGCGCAGGACGCCGGCGCGACCGGAGCCGTCACGGCGCTGATCGGTGACGGCATGCCCCTCGTCGAGATCGTGACCGGCGGTGACAGGCGGCCCGATCTTCCCGCGATCGCTCCGCTTCCCGCCAATCCGAAGCTCCCGGATGCGATCAGGCTTCAGAGCGCCACCCGCAAGGACGTGGTAATCAAGGGCGACCCGAAGATTCCCGGCGCGCCCTGGACGATCAACGGGTCGGAAGGACGCGCGTCCGGCCCGCCCCTGGTCAAGGTCAAGCGCGGCACCCCGGTGGTTCTGGCCCTGACCAACCAGACGGCCTACGCCCAGCCCATGCACCTGCACGGACATGTCTTCCGGCTCCTGCATCCTCTCGACGACGGCTGGGAGCCCTATTGGCTCGACACCGCGCAGGTGCCGGAGAACAGGACCGTCCGGATCGCCTTCGTGGCGGACAATCCGGGCAAATGGCTCCTCGCCTCCACGGTCCTGGAACGGTTCGATGCAGGCCTGTGGGCCTGGATCGAAGTTACCTGAGGAGGTCGCGCAGCACGCCGGGCACCAGGTCCGCCAGGTCTTCCGAGATCAGCCCGGGACCGAAGCGCGCTCCCGCCTCGGCATGGATCCAGGCTCCCGCGCAGGCGGCCTCGAAGGCCGGCATGGTCTGCGCCATCAGCCCGGCGATGAGACCGCAGAGGGTATCGCCCGATCCGGCGGTCGCCAGGTAGGGCGTGCCGTTCTCGTTGATCGCCGCCCGGCCGTCGGGGGACGCCACGACCGTATCGGGGCCCTTCAGCAGCACCACCGCTCCGGTGTAAGCCGCGGCACGCCGGGCCCGCTCGATTTTCGATGCAGGATCAAGGATATCCGGGTGATCCTTGAACATGCGGCTGAACTCGCCGTCGTGCGGCGTCAGGACCGTCGGGGCGTGCCGGAAGGCGCCATGGAGCTCCGACGCCAAGCCTTCGAAGGACGTGAGCGCATCGGCGTCCAACACCAGGCTTCGCCTGGCGTGGACGGCGACCGCCACCATGGCGCGCGTATTGGCGTGCACTCCGAGGGCGGGCCCGAGGACGAGCGCGTTGAAGCGCGGATCCTGAAGAATCGCATGCAGCCCCTCGGGACCGTCGCAGCCCTTCAGCATGATGGCGGTCAGATGGGCGGCGTTGACCCCGATCGCCTCCGGGGGCGACGCCACCGTGACGAGGCCGGATCCGATCCTGAGAGCCGCCCGGGCCGCCAGCCGCGCGGCGCCCGTGCGGGTCGCCCCACCGGAAGCCACCAGCGTGTGCCCGCGCTCGTATTTGTGCGAGGCCAGTCCCGGTTTCGGCAGCACCGGCCGCCAGAGCGCCGGATCGTTGCCGAACAGACGGCCGCCCTTGGCCGCCAGGATCGCGCGCCCGATGCCGATATCGGCCACCTCGACAGGCCCGCCGAACGCTCGTCCGGGCATCAGGAGATGGCACGGCTTGCGGGCCGCGAAGGTGACGGTCCGGGCCGCCTTGACAGCGAGCCCCCGGACCTCGCCGGTATCGCCGTCGATTCCGGACGGGAGATCGACCGCCAGGATCGGCCTGCCTGAACCGTTCATCCGGTCCACGGCGTGACGGGCCGGACCGTCGAGGTCACGCGAGAGGCCGGTGCCGAACAGGGCATCGATGATCAGATCCGCCCCGTGGAACGCCGCATCCTCGATCGGCCGGACCTCCCCCGTCCAGTCGCGCGCGACGATGGCAGAATCCCCTGTCAGGCGCCCCGGTTCTCCCAGCAGGGTGAGGCTCACCCGGTACCCTCGCTCGGCCAGAAGGGTTGCCGCCACGAAACCATCGCCCCCGTTCTGGCCGGGTCCGGCCGCGACGAGGATCGTGCCTTCGCGGGAGACTAATTTTTCGGCAGAATCGGCCACGGCCCGGCCGGCCCGCCGCATGAGCTCGACGCCCGGAATGCCGCTTGCAATGGCTTCCAGGTCGGCCTGCTTCATTTCGGAGGGGGTCAGGATGAGTTCAGGGGCTGTCATGGCGGCAAAAAGGACCCGTTTTGGCGGTTTTGGCGAGGTTTTCCGCAACTGCACAAACTTTGATCATAATATGCCCATCAACTCGGCAAAATGGCCCACTTTGAATCGACGATCGCATGGAAGGCACCTCTGGCTGGTGCTAAAAGCGGCACAACCTCGAACGAGAACGGTTGACCGGGATGAAGAAGATCGAAGCCATCATCAAGCCCTTCAAGCTCGATGAAGTCAAAGAAGCTCTCCAGGAAGTAGGCCTCCAGGGCATTACCGTGATCGAGGCAAAAGGTTTCGGCCGGCAGAAGGGCCACACGGAGCTTTATCGCGGCGCGGAATACGTCGTGGACTTCCTGCCGAAGGTGAAGCTCGAAATCGTCCTGAACGACGAGATGGCCGAAAGCGCCATCGAGGCCATCCGCAAGGCTGCCCAGACCGGGCGCATCGGCGACGGCAAGATTTTCGTTTCGACGGTCGAAGAGGCCGTTCGCATCCGCACGGGCGAGACCGGATCCGACGCGATCTAAGCTCGCTTTCCCAAGCCGAGGCCTTTGGGCCGAGGACAATCTCTAAGGGCAGAAGAGGACCAGACGATCATGCAGACCGCCAAGGATGTGCTCAAGGCGATCAAAGATAACGACGTCCAATACGTCGACTTCCGTTTCACGGACCCGCGCGGCAAGTGGCAGCACGTGACCTTCGACGTCTCGATGGTCGACGAAGACATGTTCGCGGACGGCATCATGTTCGACGGCTCGTCCATCGCCGGCTGGAAGGCGATCAACGAATCCGACATGACCCTCATGCCCGATCCGACGACCGCCCAGATGGACCCGTTCTTCTCGGCGTCCACCATGACGATCAACTGCGACATTCTCGAGCCGGCGACGGGCGAACCCTATAACCGCGATCCGCGCGGCATCGCCAAGAAGGCCGAGGCCTATCTGCAGTCCACCGGAATCGCCGACACGGTCTATGTCGGCCCCGAGGCCGAGTTCTTCGTGTTCGACGACGTGAAGTTCATGGCCGACCCCTACAACACCGGCTTCAAGCTCGATTCCTCCGAGCTGCCGATCAACGGCGACACCCCCTACGAGGGCGGCAATCTCGGCCACCGCATCCAGACCAAGGGCGGCTACTTCCCGGTTCCCCCGCTGGATTCCGCTCAGGACATGCGCGGCGAGATGCTGGCCGCCATGAAGGCCATGGGCGTGACGGTCGAGAAGCACCACCACGAGGTGGCGTCCGCCCAGCACGAGCTCGGCACGAAGTTCAACACGCTCGTCCGCACCGCCGACGAGATGCAGATCTACAAG
Organism: Microvirga yunnanensis; assembly: GCF_025460875.1. Lineage (NCBI taxonomy): Bacteria > Pseudomonadati > Pseudomonadota > Alphaproteobacteria > Hyphomicrobiales > Methylobacteriaceae > Microvirga > Microvirga yunnanensis. The sequence goes on along the minus strand of NZ_JAMXFI010000046.1, from coordinate 1,958 downwards.
TACTGCATCCATAACGTCGCCCAGTCCTACGGCAAGACGGCCACCTTCATGCCGAAGCCGGTCTATGGCGACAACGGCTCGGGCATGCACGTGCACCAGTCACTCTGGAAGGGCGGCAAGCCCCTGTTCGCGGGCAACAAATATGCCGACCTCAGCCAGGAATGCCTCTGGTACATCGGCGGCATCATCAAGCACGCCAAGGCCTTGAACGCCTTCACCAATCCGTCGACGAACTCCTACAAGCGCCTCGTCCCGGGCTACGAGGCTCCGGTGCTGCTGGCCTACTCGGCCCGTAACCGCTCGGCCTCCTGCCGCATTCCGTGGACGACCTCGCCCAAGGCCAAGCGCGTGGAGGTCCGCTTCCCCGATCCGACCGCCAACCCGTACCTCGCCTTCGCGGCGATGCTGATGGCCGGCCTCGACGGCATCCTGAACAAGATCGATCCGGGCCAGGCGATGGACAAGGACCTGTACGACCTGCCGCCGCGCGAGCTGAAGAAGATCCCGACCGTCTGCGGCTCGCTCCGCGAAGCCCTCGCCAGCCTCGACAAGGACCGCGCGTTCCTCAAGGCCGGCGGCGTCTTCAACGACGACTTCATCGACAGCTATATCGAGCTGAAGATGACGGAGGTCGCTCGCTTCGAGATGACCCCGCACCCGGTCGAGTTCCAGATGTACTACTCCGTCTAACGGACCAAGACGATCCTCCCGGCTGCTCTGACGGCAGCCTTCCTTCGCCGGAGCCTGCGGGCTCCGGCTTTTTTTTGCCGGTCGTCTCGGCCCGGTCGATGTCAGAGACCCTGGTCGACGCTCCAGCCGGACACCCATCGGCGCCTCCACGCGTCACCTTTGCCCTTGAAGGACGAACCGGTCTTAGAGCATCGGACGGACCCAGAGGGCCGCGTCAGCGACCCGAAGGGCCACGCCCGTGAATAGTGGATCCGGTTTTCGCTGGCGCGGCCCGCTGGGTCCGTTCTGACCGATGCTCTCATTCAAGAAGAAAGCATCGGATGGATCCCAAAAGTGCAAGTCCACTTTTGGGTCCGATGCTTAAGAAGCGCTCTCCACGCGATCCGCCCGGAAGTGGCGCAAAACCTGACGCAGCTCGCACCAGGCGACGATATTGGCGGTCTCCGCGTAGTCGATGAGCGCGATCGGGCAGAGGGTTCGCTCCGTCCGGCGGCTCCATCACCATCGCGACGGTCACCGGAGCGAGCGCCGCATCGCTCTGGGTCGCGTTCCGGCAGGGGGCCGTGACCTGCCTTCTCAATCCCAAGGCCTACATGTTCATCCTCGCCGCCTATCCCCAGTTCCTGCTTCCGGCCTACGGACCGATCTCCCTCCAGGCTCTGATCATGGGAGCGATGATCGTGCTGATGCAGTTCATGGTCTACGACGGACTTGCTGTCGCGGCGGGCCGGGCTCGCGACCTTCTCGTGGCCCACCCGCGCGCCATCGGCCTGATCGGTCGGGGCGCAGGAGCGCTGTTCATCGTCCTTGCCGCCGCGACGATGGTGAGGTGAGAGCGCCAGGTTGCGAGGGCAGCCCGGGTCGGGCCTCCTCATGGATCCCCAACGCAACAAGGCCCGGGTGTGACCCGGGCCTCATGGAATTTTCAAAACAAGAAGGCCCGGGGTGACCCGGGCCTGATGGAACTCCGAAACAACAAGGCCCGGGGTGACCCGGGCCTTGTCTGTCTCCGTGGAGACGGATCTTAGTAGGTGCCGAAGCGGAAGTTCAGGCCGGCGCGGACCACACCGAACTCGGCGTCGTTGTCGATGCCGAAGATGCTGTTGTCGTCCTGGTCGAGGTTGACGTACAGGCCTTCGATCTTGGCCGACAGGTTGTTGGTGAAGGCGTACTCGAGACCACCACCGACGGTCCAGCCCGTGGCGTCGTCCGCGAAGGCGAAACCACCGGTGGCGTAGATCAGGGCGCGGTCGAAGGCCACACCGGCG
>NZ_JAMXFI010000045.1:0-59568 GCF_025460875.1 Microvirga yunnanensis | reverse complement strand
TGGGGCAGAACAACTTCGACGAGATCCGCTACGAGTATTACCGGGATGCGACGGTGCTGCTCGAAGCCTTCAAGGCCGACCGCCTCGACTTTCGCACGGAGAACAGCGCGCGCAACTGGGCGACCGGTTACGATTTTCCGGCGCGCCAGGAAGGCCGCGTGATCCTGGAGGAGTTCCCGTTCCGCGCCACGGGCGTGATGCAGGCCTTCGTGCTCAACATGCGGCGCGACAAGTTCAAGGATCAGCGCGTCCGTCGCGCCTTCAACCTCGCCTTCCCGTTCGAGGAACTGAACAAGACGATCTTCTACGGCCTCTACGAGCGGCCCTCGAGCTATTTCTACGGGCTCGATCTCGCGTCGTCCGGACTGCCTGAAGGCAAGGAGCGGGAGATCCTCGAGAGCGTCCGCGACAAGGTCCCGGCCTCCGTCTTCACGACGCCGTACACGAACCCTGTCAACGACTCGCCCGAGACGATCCGCAACAACCTTCGCGAGGCCGACCGCCTCCTCAAGGAGGCCGGCTGGGAGATCAAGAACGGCCGCCGCGTCAATGCGAAAGGCGAGGTTCTGACCGTGGAGCTGCTCAGCAGCAGCCCCAACGAGGAACGGGTGTTCCTGCCCTACAAGGCGTCCCTGGACCGCCTCGGCATCGCGGCCTCGGTGCGCACCATCGACGACGTGCAGTACACGAACCGCACCCGGTCCTTCGACTTCGACATCGCCACCGGCCTCTGGCCGCAATCGCTCTCGCCCGGCAACGAGCAACGCGAGTTCTGGGGCTCGCAGGCGGCGGCGCGCGACGGCTCGCGCAACCTCGCCGGCATCGCCGATCCCGGCGTGGATGCGCTCATCGACAGGGTCATCTTCGCCAAGAACCGCGACGAGCTCGTCGCCGCCACCAAGGCTCTCGACCGCGTCCTTCTCGCCCACGATTACGTGGTCCCACAATGGACATCGCTGAAGCAGCGCACGGCGCGCTGGAACCGCTACAGCCATCCCGACACCATGCCGCGCTTCGGCGGCGCCGCGTTCCCGACCATCTGGTGGTACGATGAAGCGAAGGCCGCCAAGACGGGAGCTCCGCGATGAGAACAATCACCCGCCGCCTCATCCTCAAGACGGGAGCGGCAGGCGCCGCTCTTGCCGTGCTGCCGCGCATCGGCCTGGCGCAGGAAGGCGAGACGGAGACGCACGGGCTCTCGAGCTTCGGCGAGCTGAAGCAGCCGCCGGACTTCAAGCATTTCGACTACGTGAACCCCGCCGCGCCCAAGGGCGGCACGTTGGCGATCCAGATCAAGCAGACCACCGGCAATCAGAATTTCGACACCTTCAACACCCTCAATGTCTTCGTGCTGCGAGGCGACGGCGCGGCCGGGATGACCGGGACGTTCGACACCCTGATGGCCGGCTCGGCCGATGAACCGGACGCGCTTTATGGGCTCGTGGCGAAGAGCGTCCGCATCTCCGACGACAAGCTCACCTACCGCTTCGTCCTGCGACCCGAGGCGCGCTTCCACGACGGCTCGAAGCTGACCGCGAAGGATGCGGCCTTCTCGCTCAACATCCTGAAGGCCAAGGGGCATCCCGTCTTCAGCCAGCTCCTGGCCCAAATGGCGTCGGCCGAAGCGGAATCGGACGAGATCCTGCGTGTCCAGTTCACGCCGCAGCGCAGCCGCGACATCCATCTCATCGTGGCCGGCATGCCGATCTTCTCCGAGCGCTACTGGCAGGGCAAGGATTTCGAGGCCTCGACCCTGGAGGCGCCGCTCGGTTCCGGCCCCTACAAGGTCGGCCGCTTCGAGGTGGGCCGCTTCATCGAGTTCGAGCGTGTCCCGGATTACTGGGCCAAGGACCTGCCGGTGAATGTGGGGCAGAACAATTTCGACCGCATCCGGTACGAGTATTTCCGCGACCGCACGGTCGCGTTCGAGGCGTTCAAGAACGGCACGCTCAACTATCACGAGGAATACACCTCCCGCACCTGGACGACCGGATACGACTTTCCCGCCATGCGCGAAGGCCGGGTCAAGAAGGAAGAGATCTCGAACGATTCTCCTTCTGCCATCCAGGGCTGGTACTTCAATACGCGCCGCGAGGCCTTCAAGGACCCGCGCATCCGCGAGGCCATCGGTCTCGCGTTCGATTTCGAGTGGACGAACACCAACATCATGTTCGGCCTCTACCGGCGCACCACATCGTTCTTCGAGAACAGCGACATGAAGGCCGTGGGCAAGCCCTCGCCGGAGGAACTCGCCCTGCTCGAGCCCTTCCGCGACAAGCTGCCGGCCTCGGTCTTCGCGGATCCCGTCGTTCCGCCGGTCTCCGACGGGTCCGGGCAGGACCGGCAGCTGCTGCGCCGGGCCGACGAACTCCTGCGGCAGGCGGGCTGCAAGCGTGACGGCGGCGTGCTGAAGCTGCCGAACGGCCAGCCCTTCGCCATCGAGTTCCTCGATTTTCAGCCTTCGCTCCAGCCCCACACCCAGCCGTTCCAGAACAACCTGAAGCGCCTCGGCATCGATGCGCGCTCACGCATCGTGGATGCGGCCCAGTATCAGCAGCGCCTGAACGAATACGATTTCGACATGACGAGCCGCGCCCTCGGCGGCTCCACGACGCCGGGCGACAGCCTGCGGACCGTCTACGGCTCCCAGTCCGCCAGGACCCCGGGCGCGCAGAATCTCGCCGGCATCGCCGATCCGGCCGTGGACGCGCTGATCGAGCGGATCGGCAACGCCCGGTCGCGTCAGGAGCTGAACATCGCCTGCCGTGCCCTGGACCGGGTCCTCCGTTCGGGCCATTATTGGGTGCCCATGTGGTATCGGGCCAGCGAGTGGCTGGCCTATTGGGACCAGTTCTCGCGCCCGCAGACCAAGCCCCGCTTCGCCTCGGGCGCGCCGGGGACCTGGTGGTACGACGCCGAGAAGGCGAAGCGGATCGGAAGAGGATAAGGCTTGGACGATACAGACGGCTGCACCGACCTCTCTCCTGGCCGCATCGGCCGACAATCCTAAAGGCACCTGATGCTGGCCTATATCGCACGCCGCATACTTCTCATGATCCCGACGATCCTCGGGATCATGCTCATCTCCTTCGTGCTGGTGCAGTTCGCGCCCGGCGGCCCTGTCGAGCGCATCATCGCGCAGCTTCAGGGCCAGGATTCCGGCGCCTCCTCGCGCATCTCCGGCGGCGGGAGCGATTTCGGCGCTCAGAGCCCCGGCGGGGTCGGCGCGGGCGATGCCTCGTCCTCGCGCTACCGCGGCGCCCAGGGGCTCGACCCGCAATTCATCAAGCAGCTCGAGGCGCAGTTCGGTTTCGACAAGCCGGCCTACGAACGCTTCCTGAAGATGCTGTGGGACTATGCCCGCTTCGATTTCGGCAAGAGCTATTTCCGTGACATCTCGGTCCTGGAGCTCATCAAGGAGAAGCTTCCGGTCTCGATCAGCCTGGGCCTGTGGATGACCCTTCTCTCCTATGCGATCTCCATTCCGCTGGGCATCAAGAAGGCCGTGCGGGACGGCTCCTCCTTCGATATCTGGACCTCCGCCATCGTCATCATCGGCTACGCCATTCCGGGCTTCCTCTTCGCGATCCTGCTGATCGTGCTCTTCGCCGGCGGCTCGTTCTGGCAGATCTTCCCCCTGCGGGGCCTCACGTCCGAGAACTGGGCCTTCATGCCCTGGTACAGCCAGATCGCCGATTACTTCTGGCACCTGGTGCTGCCGATCACCGCCATGGCGCTCGGCGCCTTCGCCACCTCGACGCTTCTCACCAAGAACTCGTTCCTCGACGAGATCCGCAAGCAATACGTGCTGACCGCCCGCATGAAGGGCCTGTCCGAGCGACAGGTGCTGTACGGCCACGTGTTCCGCAATGCGATGCTGATCGTCATCGCGGGCTTCCCGGGAGCCTTCATCGGCGCCTTCTTCGCCGGCGCGCTGCTCATCGAGACGATCTTCTCCCTCGACGGCCTCGGGCTCCTCTCCTTCGAGTCCATCGTGAACCGCGACTATCCGGTGGTGTTCGCCAACCTCTACATCTTCTCCCTGGTGGGCCTGGCAGTGAACCTGCTCTCGGACCTCACCTATACCTGGATCGATCCGCGGATCGACTTCGAGACCCGGGAGGCGTGAGATGAACGAGAACGTGCCCCTGGTCTCGCCGGCCTCCTCGCCGGTCGCCCCGCCCCTGCCGAAAGAGGGCTTCATCAGGCTCTCGCCGCTGAACCGGCGGCGGCTGCAGAACTTCAAGGCCAACCGGCGCGGCTACTGGTCGTTCTGGATCTTCCTGATCCTGTTCGGCTTGAGCCTCTTTGCGGAGCTGATCGCCAACGACAAGCCGATCCTCGCCTCCTACAAGGGCGAGCTGCTCTATCCGGCCTTCGTGGATTATCCGGAGGAGAAGTTCGGCGGCTTCCTGGCGCAGACCGATTACCGCGATCCGGTCATCGCCAAGGAGATCCAGGAGAACGGCTGGCTGCTCTGGGCGCCGATCCGCTTCTCCTACAACACGCACAATCTCGACCTTCCCGTTCCAGCGCCGGCACCGCCCACCTGGATGCTCACCGATGCGCAATGCCGCCCCATCGCCGAGCGCACCGGCGGCACCGGTTGCCGCGACATCGAGTGGAACTGGCTCGGCACCGACGACCAGGGCCGCGACGTCGTCGCCCGCCTGATCTACGGCTTCCGCATCTCGGTTCTGTTCGGCCTCACGCTGGCCGGCATTTCATCCATCGTGGGCATTCTTGCCGGCGCCGTGCAGGGCTATTACGGCGGCTGGACCGACCTCCTGTTCCAGCGCTTCATCGAGATCTGGACGGCGATCCCGTCGCTCTATCTCCTGATCATCATCTCGGCCGTCATCACGCCGAGCTTCTTCGTGCTGCTCGGCATCCTGCTGCTGTTCTCCTGGGTGTCGCTGGTGGGCGTGGTGCGCGCCGAGTTCCTGCGGGCCAGGAACTTCGAATATGTGCGCGCCGCCCGGGCCCTGGGCCTGTCCAACGGCACCATCATGTTCAAGCACCTCCTGCCGAACGCCATGGTGGCGACCCTGACCTTCATGCCGTTCATCATCAACGGCTCGATCAGCACGCTCACCTCCCTCGACTTCCTCGGCTTCGGCCTGCCGCCCGGCTCGCCGTCCCTTGGCGAATTGCTGGCGCAGGGCAAGGCCAACCTTCAGGCGCCGTGGCTCGGCCTCGCCGGCTTCTTCGTGATCGCCATCATGCTCAGCCTCCTCATCTTCATAGGCGAAGCGGTGCGCGACGCCTTCGACCCGCGGAAGACGTTCCGATGACCGAGCCCCTCCTCTCCGTCCAGGACCTCTCCGTCGCGTTCCGCCAGGGCGCGGGCGACATGCTGGCGGTCGACCGGGTGTCGTTCGACGTCATGCCGGGCGAAACGGTGGCGCTGGTGGGCGAGTCCGGCTCCGGCAAGTCCGTCACGGCCCTGTCGGCCCTCAAGCTCCTGCCCTACCCGTCCGCCCATCATCCGTCCGGCCGCATCCTGTTTAAGGGCAAGGACCTGATCGCCGCGGACGAGAACGAGATGCGCAAGGTCCGGGGCGACGACATCACCATGGTGTTCCAGGAGCCGATGACGTCGCTCAACCCGCTCCACACCATCGAGCGGCAGGTCGGCGAGATCCTCAAGCTTCATCGCGGCCTCTCCGACCGCCAGGCCCGCGCCCGCACGCTCGAGCTCCTCACCCTCGTGGGCATCCGCGATGCGGAAAGCCGCCTCGACGCCTATCCGCACCAGCTCTCCGGCGGCCAGCGCCAGCGCGTGATGATCGCCATGGCGCTCGCCAACGAACCCGACCTCTTCATCGCCGACGAGCCGACGACCGCGCTCGACGTGACGGTGCAGGCGCAGATCCTCAAACTGCTCGCCGAACTGAAGAGCAGGCTCAACATGTCGATGCTGTTCATCACGCACGATCTCGGCATCGTGCGAAAGGTGGCCGACCGTGTCTGCGTGATGCTCAAAGGCAAGATCGTCGAGCAGGGCACGATTGCGGAAGTGTTCGGCAACCCGCAGCATCCCTACACGCAGAGGCTCCTGGCGGCCGAACCGAAAGGCCGCGCCAACCCGGTTCCGAACGACGCCCCGGTCATCGTCGAAGCCGGGCCGATCAAGGTCTGGTTCCCGATCAAGCGCGGCTTCTTCCAGAAGACCGTCGGCCACGTGAAAGCGGTCGACGGCGTATCCGTGCGGGTGCGCCGGGGCGAGACCGTCGGGGTGGTGGGCGAATCCGGCTCGGGCAAGACCACGCTCGGCCTCGCCATCCTGCGTCTCGTGCAGTCGGAAGGTCCGATCGTCTTCCTCGGCAACCGCATCGACGGCATGCGCGGAACGGCGATCCGCCCGATGCGCAAGGACCTGCAGGTGGTGTTCCAGGACCCCTACGGCTCCCTGTCGCCGCGAATGTCCGTGGCCGAGATCGTCGAGGAGGGACTGCTCGTCCAGGACAAGGGGCTCTCCTACGCCCAGCGCCGCGAGATCGTCGCCAAGGCGCTTCAGGATGTCGGCCTCGACCCGTCGACCATGGACCGCTATCCGCACGAGTTCTCCGGCGGCCAGCGCCAGCGCATCGCCATCGCGCGCGCCATGGCGCTCGAACCGCAATTCATCATGCTCGACGAGCCGACCTCGGCCCTCGACATGTCCGTGCAGGCGCAGATCGTGGAGTTGCTGCGCGACCTCCAGAAGCGGCGCAATCTTGCCTACATGTTCATCAGCCACGATCTCAAGGTGGTGCGGGCGCTCGCGAACCATGTGGTGGTGATGCAGAACGGCAAGATCGTCGAGGAAGGATCGGCCGAGAGCATCTTCGCCGCGCCCCGCACCGATTACACCAAGGCGCTCTTCGCCGCCGCCTTCAATCTGGAGACGGCCGCCTCGAACGCCGTTCGAGAATAGGGTTCAAACGTTCTCCGTCATGCATGCGCACCACCATTCAGGCGGCCATCATCACGGGCATTTCCATGCCCCTCAGGCCGGCCATGGACGCGCCTTCGCGATCGGGATCGCGCTCAACCTCGCCTTCGTGGCCATCGAGGCGGGCTACGGCTTCTGGGCCGATTCCATGGCCCTGCTCTCCGATGCCGGCCACAACCTGAGCGACGTGCTCGGCCTCGCCATCGCCTGGGGGGCGGCCCTGCTCGCACGTCGCGCGCCCACGGAGCGCTTCACCTACGGGCTGCGCTCGAGCTCCATCCTGGCCGCCCTGTTCAATGCCGTCCTCCTGCTGGTCGCGGTGGGCGGCATCGTGTGGGAATCCATCCAGAGGCTCATCGCGCCGACGCCGGTCGCGGCGGGCGCCATGATGATCGTGGCCGGCATCGGCATCGTGGTGAACGGGTTCACGGCCTTTCTCTTCATGGGCGGCCAGCACGATTTGAACATCCGCGGCGCATTCCTGCACATGGTGGCGGACGCGGCCGTGTCCCTCGGGGTCGTTCTCGGCGGCCTCGCGATCCTCTGGACCGGCGCCGACTGGATCGACCCGGCGCTCAGCCTCGTCATCGCGGCCGTCATCGTCTGGGGCACCTGGGGATTGCTGAAGCAGTCCCTGGCGCTGTCCCTTCACGGCGTGCCGCGCGGGATCGCCATGCCCGATGTCCGGAATGCCCTGGAGGCCATGCCCGGGGTCGCCCGGGTCCATCACCTCCATGTCTGGGCGGTGAGCACCACCGAGACGGCGATGACGGCCCATCTCGTCATGCCCGGCGGGCACCCGGGCGACCGGTTCCTGGCCGAGGCGCAGCGGGAGCTGAAAGCCCATTTCGGCATCGGACATGCGACCCTGCAGATCGAGGTTCACCGGCCGGGCACCGACAATCACGGCCCGGAATGTCCGCTCGATGATCATGTCGAGATCCACGGGGGGCACGATCATGAGGGGCACGATCATGAGGGGCACGATCATGGGGGGCACCCCCACCCTTAGAGAGCATCGCATCTTTCCCCGCGATGCCGTATCAATCGTGATTCTCGTGGCTTGAAGGACAGGACGACATGCCTCGCGCTCTTCTCATCGTGCTCGATTCGGTCGGTATCGGCGGAGCCGAGGATGCGGACGCCTATGGCGACGCCGGCGCCGACACGGTCGGGCACATCGCCGAGGCCTGCGCGGCCGGACGGGGCGACCAGGCCGGCCTGCGCGCGGGGCCGCTGCGGCTGCCGCACATGACGGCGCTCGGCCTCGGCCTCGCCTGCGAAGCCTCGACGGGGCGCATACCGCCGAACCTCGCGCCCCAGGGCTCCCTCAAGGGTTCTTGGGGCTACGGCGTCGAGACCTCGAAGGGCAAGGACACGCCCTCGGGCCATTGGGAGATCGCGGGCGTTCCCGTCACCTTCGACTGGGGCTACTTCCCCGATACCGTCCCGACCTTCCCGGAGGAGCTGATTGCGGCGTTCATCGCGCGCGGCGCGCTACCGGGCGTTCTCGGGAACAAGCACGCCTCCGGCACCGCCATCATCGACGAGTTCGGCGCCGAGCACATGCGCACCGGCAAGCCGATCTTCTACACCTCCGTCGACAGCGTGCTGCAGATCGCCGCCCACGAGGAAACCTTCGGGCTGGAGCGGCTCTACGAGCTCTGCCGGATCGGGCGCGAGCTCTGCGACCCCTACAAGATCGGCCGCGTGATCGCCCGGCCCTTCGTCGGCTCGTCGGAAGCGGGCTTCAAGCGCACCGGCAACCGCAAGGACTTCGCCACGCCGCCGCCGGCCGACACCATCCTCGACACATTGACGAAGGCCGGGCGCCCGGTGGTCACGGTCGGCAAGATCGGCGACATCTTCGCCCATCGCGGCACCGGCCGGGAGGTCAAGCCCAACGGCAACGACGCCTGCCTGTCCGCCGCCATCGCGGCGATGAACGATCTGCCCGACGGCGGCTTCGTCTTCGCCAACCTGGTGGATTTCGACAGCGAGTTCGGTCACCGCCGTGACATTCCCGGCTATGCCGCCGCCCTCGAGGCCTTCGACCGGCGCATCCCGGAGATCGAGGCCGCTCTCAAGGACGGCGACCTCGTGGTCATCACCGCCGACCACGGCAACGATCCCTCCTGGCGGGGCTCCGACCACACCCGCGAGCACGTGCCGATTCTCAGCTTCGGGACGGGCGTGCCCCAGGGTCCGATCGGCCGGCGCGACAGCTTTGCCGATATCGGCGCGAGCGTGCTGGCCCATCTGGCCGTGCCCCGCGCCGGCAAAGGCACCCCATGGCTCTGATCCGCCGCGTCATGGCCGCCCCGGACTCGATCCGGGGTCGGTCCAGGCCATGCCGTTCCGGTGAACGGCGGCGCTTCTCGCATCGGGATCACCGGCACGAGGCCGGTGACGACGGATGAACAGCGGCATCGGTCCTGGGAAAAGGCCAAGCTGCCGCACCTTCGCCTGCCGCCATTGACGGCACCGAAACTTTGGATCAGTCTGCCAAGGATCGTATGGAGGCTCTCCGACGATCGGTCGAGGGAGTCTTCCCGTTTTTGCGTGGAAGATCGTTCATGACCTCGCCTAACCGCTCGACCCATATCCGGCTCACCTCCCATCCCGAGCCGAACGCAGGCACCATCAAGCATCCGATCAAGTGGGGGGCGACAGATCCCCGGGAGCGCGGCCCGATCATCGGAACCGTGACCAATCCGGCCGACCGCAACGTGATCGGCGCCCATGGCGGCTCCTATTCCCTCTACCGGGCGCTCGCCATCTCGGCCCGGGCGCTCAATCCTCTGGCGCGGCCCGATCTTCACAACACGCACCCGACCGCCGAGATCGGCCCGCATCCGCAATGGTCGGAGCCGGGCCGGATCGTGTCCCTCGACCCCTGGGGCCATCTGGTCGGCGAGGTCTACAAGGACGAGATCGCCGGCGGGCTCGACATCCGCCCGAGCATCGCGGTCACCAAGGCACGCCTCAACATGCCCGAGATCCTCGGCGCCATGGGGGCGAAGCGCCTCAAGGCCGACGGCGGCTTCCTGCACGAATCCGGCGACATCTCGGTCACGAAGATCGCGGTCGATCCGGTCTGGTACCTGCCCGGCATCGCGCAGCGCTTCGGCTGCTCCGAGGGCGAGTTGCGCCGCACCCTGTTCGAGCAGACCGGCGGCATGTTCCCGGAACTCGTCACCCGGCCCGACATGAGCGTGTTCCTGCCGCCCATCGGCAACATCACGGTCTACGTGGTCGGCGACGTGTCGCGCCTGAGCGACCCGAAGACCCGCATTGCCTGCCGGGTTCACGACGAATGCAACGGCTCGGACGTGTTCGGCTCCGACATCTGCACCTGCCGCCCCTACCTCGTGCACGGCATCGAGGAATGCGTGCGGGAGGCGCAGGAGGGCGGCGTCGGCGTGATCGCCTATAACCGCAAGGAAGGCCGGGCGCTCGGCGAGGTCACCAAGTTCCTCGTCTACAATGCCCGCAAGCGGCAGGAAGGCGGCGACCAGGCCTCCACCTATTTCGAGCGCACCGAATGCGTGGCCGGCGTCCAGGATGCGCGCTTCCAGCAGCTGATGCCGGACGTTCTGCACTGGCTCGGCATTCGGCGCATCGACCGGCTCATGTCCATGTCGAACATGAAATACGACGCCATCACCGGATCGGGCATCGAGGTGGTCGAGCGCGTGCCGATCCCGGCCGAGCTGGTGCCGCCGGACGCGCAGGTGGAACTGGAGGCCAAGAAGGCCGCCGGCTATTACACGCCCGACGGCGCGCCGGATGCATCGGAACTCGAGCGCGTGAAGGGCCGCGATCTGGAGCGGTTCTGACGCCGGCATCTTAACCTTCTCGTCAAACGGTCGCGCGCCGGGATGCTGCGCGGCCGAAAGACTATGCTATCGCTCCCGACCCGAGAGCACCGGAGCCCTGCGTGACGGACCAGCCTGACCTGTATTCAGAGACCAAAGCCGCCCGAAGCCTGCTGACCGCCGCCGCGGTGCGCGACCGCTCGCACCAGCTCCTGCGAGCCGGGCTCGAGGGACGCCTCGGTCATTTCACGGTCGATCTCGACCGCCTAGAGCCCTGCGCCGACGAGGTCGTGGCGACGATCCGCGACGCCTACCCGTCCCTCGACATTCCCTTCCACGCCCGCTGGCGCCATTTCGCCGCCGGCGGCCACGAGCGCTGGGATGCGGTGATGCACGGCGCTCCCTGGGAAACCGCCGCCGACATGGCCCGCTCGGCCTTCGACCTCGCCATCGTGTCCGTCCTGCTCGACGCGGGCGCGGGCGCGCAATGGCGCTACGAGGAGGGCCGCACGGGCGAGACCTATATCCGTTCCGAAGGCCTCGCGGTGGCAAGCTTCGACCTGTTCGTGAGCGGCGCCTTCTCCAGCAGGCCGGAAGATCCGTTCCGCGTGGACGCGGACGTGCTGATGACCCTCACGCCCGACGATCTGGCGGAAGGCTTCCAGGTCTCGGGTGACAATCCGCTGGTCGGGCTCGAAGGCCGCGCCGCCCTGCTCAACCGCCTGGGCCGCGTCGTCGCGACGAATCCGGACATCTTCGGGCAGGTCGACGATCCGAGGCCCGGCGGGCTGTTCGACGTGATCGCGGCGACCGCCGAGAACGACGAGATCAGGGCCACATCCATTCTCGAGGCGCTGCTCACCCATCTCGGACCGATCTGGCCGGGACGGATCAGCCTGGGCGGGATCGATCTCGGCGACACCTGGCGCCATCCCCTGGTGGAGGCGCCGGATGCCACGAACGGATTGATCCCGTTCCACAAGCTGTCCCAGTGGCTGTCCTATTCGCTGATCGAGCCGCTCGAATGGGCGGGCTTCACGGTCGTCGCCATCGATGGCCTCACGGGCCTGCCCGAATACCGCAACGGCGGCCTCTTCCTCGACACGGGCGTGATCGCCCTGAAGGATCCGGCCGATGCCGACCGCGCCCACGCGGTGGATTCCAGGCTCGTGGTGGAATGGCGGGCCTTGACCGTCGCTCTTCTCGACCGCATTGCCGAACCCATCCGGGCGAAGCTAGGATTCGCCGCGGGAGATTTTCCCCTGGCCAAGGTGCTGGAAGGCGGCACCTGGGCGACGGGGCGGAGACTGGCGAAGGAGAAGCGCGGCGACGGCTCGCCCCCTCTCAGCGTGATCAGTGACGGGACAGTGTTTTAGATGAATCAGCAGACGACGATCAAAGAGGGAAAAAGCATGCAGGGCGTCACGGTGGTCGATCATCCGCTGGTTCAGCACAAGCTGACCCTGATGCGGGACAGGGAGCGCTCGACGAAGGGCTTCCGCCAGCTCCTCAATGAAATCGGCATGCTGCTCTGCTACGAGGTCACCCGAGACCTGCCCATGGAGCGCATCCAGATCGAGACGCCGCTCACCACCATGGAAGGCGCGCAGATCGCCGGCAAGAAGCTCGTTTTCGCCCCCATCCTGCGCGCGGGCGTCGGCTTCCTCGACGGCATGCTCACCCTGGTTCCTGCCGCCCGCGTCGCCCATATCGGCCTCTACCGTGATCCGGAATCACTCCAGGCGGTGGAATACTACTTCAAGGCTCCCAGCGACCTCGCCGACCGCATGGTGCTGGTGCTCGACCCGATGCTGGCGACGGCCAACTCCGCGGTGGCGGCCATCGACCGGCTGAAGGAGCGCGGCGCCAAGGACCTGCGCTTCGTCTGCCTGCTCGCGGCGCCGGAGGGCATCGAGAAGCTGCGCGGCGCGCATCCGGACGTGCATATCTGGACCGCGTCCATCGACGAGCGGCTGAACGATCACGGCTACATCGTGCCGGGCCTCGGCGATGCCGGCGACCGGATGTACGGAACGCGCTAATCAAGGATCGTCCATCTTGCGCTTCATCGTCGCCGATTGGGGAACGACCCGCTTTCGTGGCTATCTGATCGAGGACGAGACCATTCTCGATCAGGTCTCGTCGAACGAGGGCGTCTCGGCCCTCCGACAAGGCCAGCACCGGGACGTGTTCCTGCGCCAGTGCGGGCATTGGCTGAAGGCCGAGCCGGATGCGCCGGTGCTGCTCGTCGGCATGGTGGGAAGCCGCGAGGGCTGGGTCGAGGCGCCTTACGCCACCTGCCCGGCCGGCCCGGCCGAGATCGCCCGGGCGCTCGTGCCGGTGGATCTGGAGAACAGCCGCCGGGGCTACATCATTCCCGGCCTGTTCTGCGAGCCCGCTCCCGGCGCCGCCGACGTGATGCGCGGCGAGGAGACGCTGGTCCTCGGCGCCGGAATCGAGAACGGGTTGATCTGCTCGGCGGGCACCCACCCGAAATGGATCGAGATGAGGGACGGGCGCATCGAGCGCTTCGCCACCTATATGACCGGCGAGATGTACGCTCTCCTGCGCGAGCACTCCATGATCGGGCGACCGGCCACCGCGCCGGAAGACCCGGCAGGCTTCGACCTCGGCCTGGATGCCGCCGAGCGCAACAGCGGCGAGACCAGGGTCGGCCTGCTCCACCTCCTGTTCAGCGCCCGCGCCTCCGTGGTGTCGGGGCGGATGAACAGCAACCTCCTGGCGCCTTATCTCTCCGGTTTGCTGACCGGCGACGAGATCAACGGCGCGCTGGCGCAGTTCGGCCGCCCTGCCTCCGTGACGATCCTGGCCGCGCCGGAGCGTGCCGAGCTCTACGCCCACGCGCTCAAGCGGCACGGCATCGAGACCAGGACCAAGGACACGCAGCAGGCCCTCATCGCCGGCTTGGCCCGGATCGTGCGCCAGCACGCCCTGGGGTGACGCTTCCGGTCGTCCCGGACAGGGATCCTGCCCCCTTGCGGCGGCATGAAGGGTGGAGGCCGCACGGTCGGAGCGATGTGCTTGCAGGATTCCCGGCCAATCGTTCCCCCGCGTCATCACCGGCCTTGCGCCGGTGATCCCGATGCGGAAAGGCGCCGAGCCCCAGCGGATCGGGATGGCCTGGGCAAGCCCGGCCATGACGGGACGGGTGTGACGGGCTGGTCTCACCCGGTTACGCCGCTCCCGTGCCTGGCGCTCACCCACGAAGGCGTCAGAAGCCCTCCGGGGTGACACGGGTCGCTTCCACACTTAAAACCTCATCCCAAACCATCGTTCTCAACGGTCCAGGTCGAACCTCATGCCCCATCCCCTCCTCGTCTCCGCAAGTGACGCCTCGACGCCCATCTGGCTCGTGAACGAACGGACCTGGCCGGAGATCGCCGGGCAGCTCCCGCCGATCGCTCGGGGTTTTGCGAAGGCGCAGGGCTTCGAGGGCAAGGCCGGGAGCCACTGCCTGCTCCCCGACACGGACGGCGGCCTCGCGGGCGTCGTCTTCGGCCTGAGCGGCACGGATGCCAGGCACAACGATCCGTTCCTCGTCGGCAAGCTCCCGACCCTTTTGCCCGACGGGGTCTACCGCTTCGAGACCGACCCGCCGAACCCGACGCTCGCGACCCTCGCGTGGCTTCTGGGCAGCTACAGCTTCGACCGCTATCGCAAGCGCGGCGAGAAGTCGGTTCGCCTCGTGACGCCGAAGGGCGTCGAGGCCGACGAGGTCTCGCACATCGCGGACGCGGTCTATGCCAGCCGTGACCTCGTCAATACGCCCACCAGCGATCTCGGCCCTGACGGCATCGAGGCGGCCGCACGGGAACTGGCCGAGCGGCACGGCGCCGCCTTCACCAGCATCGTGGGCGACGATCTTCTGGCGCGAAACTTCCCGATGATCCATGCGGTCGGCCGTGCCTCGATCACGCCGCCGCGCCTGATCGATTTCACCTGGGGCAAGGCCGATGCGCCGCGCGTCACCCTGGTGGGCAAGGGCGTCGCTTTCGATACCGGCGGTCTCGACATCAAGCCCGCCTCCTCGATGCTGCTCATGCGCAAGGACATGGGCGGTGCGGCCGCCACCCTCGCGCTCGCCTCGATGATCATGGATGCCGGGCTGCCCGTGCGCCTGCGCGTGCTGATTCCGGCGGTCGAGAACTCCATCTCCGGTAACGCGTTCCGGCCGGGAGACATTCTGCCGAGCCGCAAGGGCATCACGGTGGAGATCGGCAACACCGATGCGGAAGGCCGGCTCATCCTGGCCGATGCCCTGGCGCTCGCGGACGAGGAGAGCCCCGACCTCCTGGTCGATTTCGCCACCCTCACGGGGGCTGCCCGCGTGGCGCTGGGGCCCGAGCTGCCGCCCTTCTACACCGATGACGATGCGCTGGCCGCCGACATCGCCCGCCACGGCATGGCGGTGAACGATCCCGTATGGCGCATGCCGCTCTGGGCGCCCTACCAGAGCCAGCTCGATTCCAAGTTCGCCGACATGAACAACACCGGCGGGCCCATGGGCGGCTCCATCACGGCGGCCCTGTTCCTGCGGCGCTTCGTGTCGTCCGCGCAGGCGCACGTGCATTTCGACATCTTCGCCTGGAACAATTCCACCAGGCCCGCGCGGCCCGAAGGCGGCGAGGTTCAGGCGGCCCGCGCCATGTATGCTCTCCTGAAGGAGCGCTATGGCGTCTGACCGGATGGCAGAAATGCCTCGAACAGGGTAGAAGATTGCATGATCGTTCCGGAGCCGTCCCGATGAGTTTCGACCGCCGCATCACGCCCGTCCGCGCAGACCTGGCCGATGAACGCCTGCGCGGGCAGGTCGAGGCCGAACGTTTCACCACCGGGACGGTCAGGCGCATCGTCTCCCCGTTCTCGCCCCTGCACCGCCATCCCTCCCGCGAAGCGCCCGTCGACACGCAGGCGATCTTTGGGGAAAGCGTGACCGTCTACGACGAGCACGAGGGCTGGGCCTGGGTGCAGCTCCATGGCGACGGCTATGTGGGCTATCTGTCGAGCGTTGCTCTAGGGGAAGCCAGAGACGCGCCAACCCACAGGGTCCGGGCGATCCGGACCTTCATCTACCCGGGCCCCAACCTGAAGCTGCCTTTTCAGGACTACCTGACGCTGAACTCCACGGTGGCCGTGACGGAAACACAGGGCGATTACGCGCGGCTTGCCACCGGCGGCTGGGTCTTCGCCCCGCACCTGGACGGGCTCGACGCGTTCGAAGACGATTACGTGAGCGTCGCCGAGCGCTTCCTGCACACGCCCTATCTCTGGGGCGGCAAGACGAGCCTCGGCATCGACTGCTCGGGACTGGCCCAGACCGTGCTGGCTGCCGCCGGCATCGAGGCTCCGCGCGACAGCGACATGCAGGAGCGCGCACTCGGGACGCCCGTCGCGGTGACACCGGGCCTCAGCGGCCTCCAGCGCGGCGATCTCGTGTTCTGGAAGGGCCATGTGGGGCTGATGATGGACGCCACGAACTTCATCCACGCCACCGGCCACAGCATGACCGTGATGATCGAGCCGCTCGCGGTCGCCGAGGAGCGTATCCGCCGGACGAGCTACGGGCCGATCAGCTCGATCAAGCGGCTCGGCTGAACTCTCGCAGCCGCGACTGTCCTCTCGGCGATTTCTCTCGTCATGGCCGGGCCTGTCCCGGCCATCCCGCTACGGAAAGGCGCGGCGCGACAACCAATCGGGATCACCGGCACAAGGCCGGTGATGACGTTGACGTCACGGGCCTTCATTAGAGCTGTTTCCACTCACGTGGAATCATCTCTTGTCTTTGCCGAGCCGCATTTTTTGACGGTGAACCGGATCCACTTCACCGAAAAATGCTCTAATAGCCCCGCGTCCGATCAACGACATTCTCGAACGCCTCCCCGGCCTCATGGCGGCGGATCTGCCGCGCGATGTAGCGCGCCGTCGCTTCCGGCTCGCTCGTCGCCGAGTTGTGCGGGGTGATCGTCACGCGCGGATGCGACCAGAGGGGTGATGCCTCCGGCAGGGGCTCCGTCTCGAACACGTCGAGGGTCGCCGCCATCAGCGTGCCGTCGTCGAGGCAGGAGAGGATGTCCGCCTCGACTTGCAGCTTGCCGCGCCCCGCATTGATCAGGATCGGGCCGCCGAGCCTGCCGTCGCGTGGGAGTTTCTCGAACAGGGAGCGATTGAGGATGCCCTTCGTGTCCGGCGTGAGCGGCATGAGCGCGATGAGGATGTCGGTTCGGTTCAGGAACGGGGTCAATCCCCCCTCGCCCGCATAGACCTCGAAGCCTTCGACGGCTTTCGGCGTGCGGCTCCAGCCGGCCACATCGAAGCCCATCATCGTCAGCTTGCGCGCGGAATCCTGCCCCAGCACCCCGAACCCCATGATGCCGACGCGCACGTCGCCGGCGATCGGCGGCGCCCGGTCGGGGTTCCAGCGCTTCGCCTTCTGGTCCTCGTCGAAGCGGCGCTGCTCGCGCAGGTGCATGAGGCAATGGAGCACCATGTACTCGCTCATGCGATGGGTGAGATCGTCCTGCGCCACGCGCACGATGGGCACGTCGGGCAGATCCGGATAGCTCATCAGGTGGTCGACTCCGGCTCCGAGCGAGAAGATCGCCTCGAGGGCCGGCAGGTTGGACAGGCTCCCGGGCTTCGGGCCCCAGGTCGCCACATAGCGGATGGCGCTCCTGTCGAAATCCTCGCCCAGCACGGCGATGTCCCGATCCGGCAGGTGGCGCCGGAAGCGCTCGACCCAGGGCTGCGTCTCCCAGGTGACGGCGACAAGAAGGCTCATGCGCTCGCTCCGATCCGGTCGAGAATCGTGGGACCGGGGGCAGCCTTGCCCTCGCCGATCACGTAGGCGGCGCGCACTGCCCGCGCGGCCGCGTCTGCCGCTGCTTCAGTGCGGGCATGCACGATAGCGATCGGGCGATGGGCGTCGACCGTCTCGCCGATGGCCGCGAGGTAAGTGAGGCCCACTGCGTGATCGATCGGATCCTGCGGACGGGTGCGGCCTCCGCCGAGGGCCACGACGGCGACGCCGATGCCGCGCGCGGCAACCATCTGCACGACTCCGGCATGCTCGGCGTGGATGTCACGAACGACCGGCGCAGCCTGCAGATGGCTCTTGTGCCTTTCCAGGAAATCGCCAGGACCGCCGAGAGCGGCCACCATGCGCTGGAACACTTCTGCCGCTTTCCCGGACGAGATCGCGCGTTCGATCCTGTCGCGCGCCTCCTCGATGGTGGCGGCAAGCTTGCCGAGCAGCAGCATCTCGGCGGAGAGTTCCACCGTCACCTCGTGGAAGCGCTTCTCGCGGCGCCGCCCCGTCAGGTAATCGACCGCATAGGCCATCTCCACCGCATTGCCGGCCGCAGAAGCCAGCGACTCGTTCATGTCGGTGAGAAGCGCGCTGGTGGGAAGGCCCGCCCCATTGGCCACGAGCACGAGGCTCTCGGCGAGCTTGCGCGCATCCTCGGCATTGTCCATGAAGGCGCCGGTGCCGAACTTAACATCCATCACGAGGCCCTGGAGGCCTGCCGCCAGCTTCTTCGAGAGGATCGACGCGGTGATGAGATCGATCGACTCGACCGTCGCGGTCACGTCACGGATGGCGTAGAGGCGCTTGTCGGCCGGCGCGAGATCGGCCGTCTGGCCGATGATGGCGCAGCCGACCTCCCGCGTGACGCGCCTGAACGTGTCGATATCGGGCTGCGTGACATAGCCCGGGATGGAGTCGAACTTGTCGAGCGTGCCGCCCGTATGGCCGAGGCCGCGTCCGGAAATCATCGGCACATAGCCGCCGCAGGCCGCGACCGCGGGACCGAGCGCGAGGCTCACCGTGTCGCCGACGCCTCCCGTCGAATGCTTGTCGAGAACCGGGCCCGGCAGATCCCAGGTGAGCACCGTGCCCGAATGCATCATCGCGCGCGTCAGGGCCACGCGCTCCGGCACGGACAGCCCCTGAAAGAAGATCGCCATGGCGAAGGACGCCGCCTGCCCTTCGGTGACGCGGCCTGCCGTGAGGCCCTCGATGAAGTGCTCGATGTGCTCGGGATCGAGCGTGCCGCCGTCGCGCTTGTGGCGGATGATTTCCTGGGGCAGAAGCGTCATGTCAGTAGGTTCCGGTGGCCGCCGTGCCGGCCCGTCCTTCGATGGCGGCGATGAGCGCGTCGTAGACGCTGCTCGCGCCGATGCGGAATGTCCGCGGCGTCGCCCAGCCCGGGCCCATGACGCGGTCGGCGAGGTCGAGATAGATCTTCGCGTCCGCAACCGTGCGGATGCCCCCGGAGGGCTTGAGCCCGACGGACCGGCCTGACGCCTTGATCGCATTGAGCATGATCTCGGCGGCCTCGGGCGTCGCCGAAACAGGCGTCTTGCCGGTCGACGTCTTGATGAAGTCCGCTCCCGCCGCGATGGCGATGCGGCTTGCGGTCTCGATCAGGTGCGGATCCTTCAGCTCGCCCGTTTCAAGGATCACCTTCAGCAGGCGTCCTTGATCGACGAGATCGCGCACCGCCTCCACCATCTCGGTCGCCACGGCCAAGTCACCGCGGCGCACGGCATCGTAAGGCAGCACGAGGTCGATCTCGTTGGCGCCGTCGGAAAGGGCTTCCTGCGTATCGTCGGTGACGCGGCTCACGTCCTCGCCGCCGGCGGGGAAATTCACCACCGTGGCGATGCGCACGGGCGATCCCCGCAGGTTTTCCTGCGAACGCTTCACGAATTGCGGCCACACGCAGACGGCCGCCACCGGCCCATGCGGGTCGACTGCCCTCCTGCAGAGCGCGTCGATGGCCTGATCGGTGCAGGTCTCCGTCAGGTCGGTGAGATCGAGACTGCGCAGGGCGCGGCTTGCGATGGTCGCATCAGACATGGGGCAGCTCCGCAACGAAGGACCGGATGAGACGCTTGAACTTCTCTGACGCTTCCGCCGCCGTATCCTTGGTTTCCTGATGGGAGGGCGAAGCGCCTTCGATGCCGGCGGCAAGGTTCGTGACGACCGAGACGGCCGCGACCTTCAGGCCGTGATAGCGCGCGAGGATCACCTCCGGCACCGTCGACATGCCGACCAGGTCACCGCCGAGGATCTGCACCATCCTGATTTCGGCCGGGGTCTCGAAGCTCGGGCCGGAGAGCCACGCATAGACGCCTTCGGGCAGGTCGATGCCGCTCTTACGCGCGGCGCGCTGCAGGATCTGGCGCAGGTCCGAGTCGTAGGCGTTGGTGAGCGAGACGAAGCGGCCCTCGGAGTGATCCCGCAGGAGCGGATTGCCGCCCGAGAGGTTCAGGTGATCGCTGATCGCCACGAGGCTTCCCGGACGAATATCGGCGCGCACCGATCCTGCGGCATTGGTGGCCACGAAAACCGGAATGCCAAGCTCCTTCACGAGGGCGACCGGAATGCGCATCGCCCCTGCATCGCCCGTTTCGTAGTAATGAGCGCGGCCCTGGAACAGGAGCACCCGCTTGCCTTCGAGGGATCCGGTCACGAGCTTGCCGGCATGGCCGGAAACCCCGCTTCCCGGAAAATGCGGGATCTCAGCGTATGGGAGGCCGACCGCATCGCTCAGCTCGTCGACGAGGGTTCCGAGCCCCGTGCCGAGCACGAATGCCGCGTCGAAATGGCCGTCGAAGCCACGGGCACGGACAAATTCGGCCGCTTCCTGAATCATCTGGTGCATCGTCATCGTTTCAGGCCTGAACGGCAGGCCATCCTTTCATCGTCGCAAAAGGCTTCGGATCCGATCTAGCGATCCGTCAGGTTGTCGGGCCCGAAGGAAAAGGGCAACAGCTGGTCGAGCGTGAAGCGCTTCCGGATTCCCTCGGGACCGGCAATGTGAATGGGCGTGTCGGGCGCGGCGAACTCGCGGATGCGCTGGCGGCAGCCTCCGCAGGGCGTGACGAGGTGCTCGCCCTCGCCCATCACCACGATTTCGGCGATGCGGCCTTCCCCGGCCGCGATCATGGCCGAGATGGCTCCGGCTTCCGCGCAGGAGCCGACCGGATAGGCTGCGTTCTCCACGTTGCATCCGGTGAAGACCTGACCTCCGGGCGTGGCGATCGCAGCCCCGACCTTGAAGCGCGAATAGGGCGCATAGGCCCTGGCCTGAATCGCCTTGGCGGCCTCGAACAGAGTGTCCAGCGATGCCATGGTCAGCGCTCCTTCACATAGGGCACGCCCGCGGCCCGGGGCGGGATCGCCTTGCCGATGACCCCGGCGAGCAGGATGACGGTCATGAGATAGGGCAGCGCCTGGATCGCCTGGACCGGAACCTCGCCGATGCCGGGCAGCGAGATTCCCTGCAGGCGGATCGCGATGGCATCGAGCAGCCCGAACAGGAAGCACGCACCGAGCGCCGGCCAGGCCCGCCACTTGGCGAAGATCAGGGCCGCGAGCGCAATGAAGCCCTTGCCGGCCGTCATGTTGGGCAGGAAGCCCGCCGATTGGCCGACCGAGAGATAGGTTCCGCCGATGCCGCAGAGGACGCCGCCGATGATCACGGCGGTATAGCGCAGGCCGGTCACCGAGATGCCCGCCGTATCGACCGCGGCCGGGTTCTCGCCGACCGCGCGCAGGCGAAGACCGAAGCGGGTCCGCCCCAGCACGAACCAGGTGAGCGGCACGGCCAGCAGCACGATGTAGACCAGGGCCGAATGGCCGAAGATCGCATCGCCGAACCGCTGCACGCCCTCCAGCGGCGGCGTGCGCCCGCCCTGGCCGTACCAGGCATTGCCCACGATGGCCGTCAGCCCTGCGGCTAGCATGTTGATGGCGACGCCGGAGACGATCTGGTTGCCGCGCTGGCTGATGGAGGCGAAGCCGTGGATGAGACCGAAGACCACCGATGCGCCGATCCCGGCGACAAGCCCGATCCAGGCAGACCCGAAGGCATAGGCTGCCGCCGCCGCGGCAAAAGCCGCCACCAGCATCTTGCCCTCGAGGCCGATATCCACCACGCCGGAGCGTTCGGACCAGAGCCCGGCCAGGCACGCGGCGAGAAGCGGGATCGAGAGCCGCAGGGCCGAGTCGAAGACCGTGACGAGAGAGCTGAGATCCATGGCTCAGGCCCTCGCCAGCTTCTGGCGCGTGAACAGATGCGCCACGACGCGCCGGAAGAGCCCATCGAGGGCGCCCGCGAACAGGATGATGATGCCGCCGATCACCACTACCATGTCGCGGGTGATGGCCGGCTGCTCGAAGGCCAGTTCGGCGCCGCCCTGGTAGAGAATGCCGAAGAGGAGCGAGGCCAGGATGATGCCGACGGGATGCGCCCGCCCCATGAGGGCCACGGCGATGCCGACGAAGCCGTAGCCGGAGGTGAATTCCAGCAGCAGGCGATGCTGATAGCCCATGAGCTCGTTGACCGCGAGGCCTCCCGCCAGCGCACCGGAGATGACCATCGCGACGATAATGATGCGCGCGGGCGAGATGCCCGCATAGACGGCCGCCGTCGGGTTCGATCCGACGACGCGGATCGCGTAGCCCAGGCGCGAGCGGTAGATGAGGAGCCAGACGAAGTAGGACGCGGCCAGGGCGACCACGAGCGTCAGATTGAGCTGCGAGGCCGGGATCTCGATGCCGAACGCGGCGAAGACGTCGTGCATGAACGGAATATAGGACTGTTCAGGGAAGGCGCGGGTTTCCGGGTTCATGGATTGCGGCTCGCGCAGCACGTTCACCAGGAGGTAGACGATGAGCACGCTGGCCAGCCAGTTGAACATGATCGTCGTGATGACGATGTGGCTGCCGCGCTTCGCCTGGAGATAGCCGGGAACGGCCGCCCAGGCCGCCCCGAAGGCCGCGGCCCCGAGAATGCCGAGCGGGATGAGCAGGAAGCCCGGCAGAAAGGTCAGGTTGTTGAGCACGAGCGCGATGCCCAGACCCGCCAGGGTCGCCTGCCCTTCGCCGCCGATGTTGAACAGCCCGGCATGGTAGGCCACCGCGACCGCCAGTCCGACGAAGATGAAATCGGTCATGTAGAACAGGGTGAAGCCGAGCCCCTCCCCGGTGCC
Organism: Microvirga yunnanensis; assembly: GCF_025460875.1. Lineage (NCBI taxonomy): Bacteria > Pseudomonadati > Pseudomonadota > Alphaproteobacteria > Hyphomicrobiales > Methylobacteriaceae > Microvirga > Microvirga yunnanensis. Next base: position 36,792 of record NZ_JAMXFI010000045.1, on the reverse strand, counting down.
GAGGCTGCCCTGGATGAGATAGCGGGTGGCCGAGAGCGGGTTCTCGCCGATGCCGAGCACGACGAGGCCGGCGACGAGGAAAGCCGCCACCACGGAGATGGCGGGCACGAGAACCGTGTCGGCCCATTTGGGCAGGTCGAGTGGAGCGCTCACGTCTGACTATCCGGCAGGAACAGGTGCCCCTGCTCATCGAGAGGAAAGAACGGGTTCCAGGCGATTTCCCAGAGGTGCCCGTCGGGATCGGCGACATAGCCCGAATAACCGCCCCAGAACACGTCCTGCAACGGCTTGATGGGCGTCGCGCCCGCTTTCACGGCAAGGGCGAAGACCTCGTCGGCCTCTTGCCTGGAATGCGCGTTGTAGGCGAGCGTGATGGCGGCAAAGCCCGTGGGCTTGTCCTCGACATGCGCGTCTTCGGCGAGCGCAGCGCGCCCGAACAAAGCCAGCGCCAACCCATTCGCCTGGAAAAATACAACGGTGGGCTGACTGGCGTTCGAAGCCGTCCAGCCCCAGGACTCATAGAATGCGCGGGACTTCGCGAGATCGGAGACGCCGAGCGTGACGAGGGTCAGCCGTGGTTGCATCACGCCGCCTCGTCCGTCACGCCGGCCATGAGCAGGCCGAGCTCCTGCTCGTTCGTCTCGGAGGCCCGGCGCTCGCCGGTGATCCTGCCGCCGCACATGGTGAGGATGCGGTCGGACAGATTCATGATCTCGTCGAGTTCCACGGACACGAGGAGGATGGCGACGCCCGCGTCGCGCAGGCCGATGAGGCGCCGGTGGATGAACTCGATGGCCCCGATGTCGACGCCGCGGGTCGGCTGGCCGACGAGCAGCACCTTCGGGTTACGCTCGATCTCGCGCGCCAGCACGATCTTCTGCTGGTTGCCGCCGGAAAATTTCGAGGATTTCAGCCGCGGGGCCGGCGGGCGCACGTCGTACTGCTCCATCTTCTTCGCCAGATCCGCGATCAGGCGGTCATGGTCGAGGATCGGCCCGCGGCCGAGATGGGGCTCGTCGCTGAAGCCCAGGATGGCGCTCTCGAAAGCCGGGAAGGCCGGGACGAGGCCCATGCGCAGCCGGTCCTCGGGCACGTGCAGCAGTCCGAGCTGGCGCATGCGGTGGGGATTGTGCTCCGAGGCCGGAATGTCCCGTCCCTCGAGCCGGACCGAGCCGAACGCGGGATGGCGCATGCCGGCGATCGCTTCCATCAGCTCGCTCTGGCCGTTGCCGGCCACGCCCGCGATGCCGACGATCTCCCCCGCGCGCACGGCGAAGGTCGCGTTGGCCACCCGCACCACGCCGCGGGAATCGACGACCGAGAGGTCCTTGACCTCGAGCAGCGGCGCACCGGGCGTCTTGTCCGCCTTCTCGACGCGCAGGAGCACGCGACGACCGACCATCAGCTCGGCCAGCTCCGGGGGCGAGGTGTCGGCCGTCTCGACGCTCGCGACCATCTCGCCGCGCCGCATGACCGAGACCCGATCGGTGATCGCCATGATCTCGCGCAGCTTGTGCGTGATGAGGATGACGGTCTTGCCCTGCTCCTTGAGGGAGCGGAGCAGGACGAACAGCGCATCGGCCTCGGCCGGCGTCAGCACGGCGGTGGGCTCGTCGAGGATCAGGATATCGGCTCCGCGATAGAGGGCCTTGAGGATCTCCACGCGCTGCTGCAGGCCGACCGAGAGGTCGCCGACGGTCGCGTCCACGTCGATCTCGAGGCCGTAATCCCTGGCGAGCCGCGCGAGCTCGGCGCGGGCCCTGGCCTCGCCTGCGCGCAGCATGGCGCCGCCTTCGGCGCCGAGCATCACGTTGTCGACGACGCTCAGGGGCTCGACCAGCATGAAATGCTGGTGGACCATGCCGATTCCGGCATGAATGGCGTCGTTCGGCGTGCGGATGGAAATTCTCTTGCCGTTGACGTGGATCTCCCCGGTATCGGCCTCGTAGAAGCCGTACAGGATCGACATCAGGGTCGATTTGCCCGCGCCGTTCTCGCCGACGATGCCGTGGATCGTGCCGCGCTCCACGCGCAGGTTCACGTCCCGGTTGGCGTGAACGGCGCCGAAGCTCTTGTTGATGGCAATGAGTTCAATGGCTGGTGACATCGGCCTCGATTGATCTGCCGGCAATGGGGACATGAATGCCGGATCTTATCGGAAAAACAGAACCCGGTCGAAAAAGATTCGGCCGCAGGCCTTTGCGGGCCTGCGGCCGAAACGAGGTTCATCTTACATCGGGCACTTGGAGTCCGACATGTAGTCGTGCACCTTGATGGCGCCGGACTTGATGTCGGCGGCGGCCTTGTCGGCGGCGGCCTTCATGTCGGCGGTGATCAGCGACTTGTTGTTGTCGTCGAGCGCCCAGGCGACGCCGTCCTCGGCCAGACCCAGAACTGCCACGCCGGCCTTGAACGCGCCCTTCTTCGCCTGATCGAAGGCGTTGTAGGTCGCCACGTCCACGCGCTTGACCATGGAGGTCAGGATCTTGCCCGGATGCAGGCCGTTCTGGTTCGAGTCCACGCCGATGCCGAGCTTGCCCGCGTCGGCGGTGGCGCGCAGGACACCCACCCCGGTGCCGCCAGCCGCGTGATAGATCACGTCGGCGCCGCGATCGATCTGGCTCTTGGCGAGCTCGCCGCCCTTCACGGGATCGTTCCAGGCCGCCCCCGTGGTGCCGGTCATGTTCTGGAACACCTCGCCGTCCTTCTTGGCGTATTTCACGCCCTGGACGTAGCCGCAGGCGAACTTGCGGATGAGCGGAATGTCCATGCCGCCCACGAAGCCGACCTTGCCCGACTTGGACGCCTGAGCGGCCAGGAGCCCGACCAGGAACGAGCCCTCGTGCTCCTTGAACACGATGGACTGCACGTTGGGCTTCTCGACCACGGCATCGATGATGGCGAACTGGGTCTTCGGGAACTCCTCGGCGACCTTCTTCAGCGCGGTCTCCTGGGAGAAGCCGACGGCCACGATGGGCGAGAAGCCGTCACGGGCGAAGCGGCGCAGGGCCTGCTCGCGCTGAGCGTCGTTCTGCGGCTCGAAATCGCGGTAGTCGGTGCCCGTGTCCTTCTTGAACTTCTCGGCGCCCGTGTGAACGCCCTCGTTGAAGGATTTGTCGAACTTGCCGCCCAGATCGTAGACGACGGCGGGCTTGAAGGCGGCCTGCTGCGCGAAGGCAGCCGAGGCGGAAAAGGCGAGCCCCGCGAGCGCGAGGCCGAACTTGGTAACTGTCATCGGCTTTGTTCCCTGTTAGACGCCGGCTTTCTGCCGGTTGCCCCCTGACGATGGCACGGCAAGGGTCACGACGCCAAGGCCCCTGTCAAGGCGGCATGTGACTTCCTTCAAGGAATAGTTGATAGCTAAACCAATTCCCGTAAGGTCATGACATGGCTCTCGCATCGGACGAAATCGACCGCTATGCCCGACACCTCGTCCTGCGCGACGTGGGCGGGCCAGGCCAGCTGAAACTGAAGGCCGCTCGCGTGCTCGTGATCGGGGCCGGCGGCCTGGGCGCGCCCCTGCTCCAGTACCTCGCCGCCGCCGGAATCGGCACCATCGGGGTCGTGGACGACGACGTGGTGAGCCTGTCAAACCTGCAGCGGCAGGTGATCCATGGCACGCCGGATCTCGGCCGCCCCAAGGTGGAGAGCGCCGTCGGGGCGATTGAACGGCTCAACCCGCATGTGAGGGTCGAGCCTCACCCCGTCCGTCTGACGGGGGAGAACGCGCGGGATCTCATCCGCCGCTACGACATCGTGGCCGACGGGTCGGACAATTTCGACACCCGCTACGCGGTGTCAGACGCATGCTTTTTCGAGAAGAAGCCCCTGGTGACGGCGGCGCTCGGGCAGTTCGACGGGTCGCTCACCACGATCCGGGCCCATGAGACCGGCCAGGACGGCAAGCCGAACCCCACCTATCGCTGTCTCTTCCCCTCCCCGCCTCCGGCCGGCGCCATTCCGACCTGCGCGGAAGCCGGAGTTCTCGGTGCTCTTGCCGGAGTGATGGGCAGCCTGATGGCCATGGAGGTGATCCGCGAGATCGTCGGCTTCGGCGACAGCCTCGTCGGGCGCCTGCTGATGGTCGATGCGCGCGCGATGCGGTTCGACGCCGTTCGCTATGCATGGGACGAGGCGAACCCGCTGAGCGGAACGGAACGCCCGGACACGGCCTGAGCCGCGTCCGGGCGGATCTTTCCTTACCCGCGCAGCACTGCGCCGGTCTTCTTGGACACCTCGCCGACGATCTTGGCCGACACGGCCTCGATCTCCACGTCGGTGAGCGTCTTCTCGGTGGGCTGAAGGGTGACCGCGATGGCGACGGACTTCTTGTCCGGATCGATGCCGGTGCCCTCGTAGATGTCGAACACGTCGACGCCCACGATCAGCTGGCGCTCGGCTCCCTGCGCGGCCTTCACGATGTCGCCCGCGGCCACGTTGCGGCCGACCACGAAGGCGAAGTCGCGGGTGAGCGGCTGGAAATCGGGCAGGCTCAGCTTCGGCTTCATCTTGGTCGGCTTGGCCTTGGGCGGCGGCAGCGCGTTGAGATTGAGCTCGAAGGCCACCAGCGGGCCCTTCAGGTCCAGCGCCTTCAGGATCTTCGGATGCACCTCGCCGAAGGCCCCGACCACGTTCTTGGGTCCGAACTGCAGCGTGGCCGAACGGCCCGGATGGAACCAGGCCGGACCACCGGCGACGATCTGGAGCCCCCCGGCAGGGATCCCCAACGCCGCGAGCAGAGCCAGCACGTCCGCCTTGGCGTCGAAAGCGTCGACGCTCTGCGCGCCGCCGTCCCAATGGCGGCCGACGCCCTCCGCCCGGGCCGTCCCGCGACGGACGGCTGCGGCCTTGATCGACTGGCCCTCCGGCTCGTCGGACGCGAAGGTCTGGCCGACCTCGAAGAGCGCCACGTCGCTAAAGCCCCGGTCCGCATTGCGCTGCGCCGCCTTCAGGAGACCCGGCAGCAGGCTCGGACGCATGTCGGAGAGCTCGGCCGTGATCGGGTTGGCGAGCGCCAGCCGGCCGTCGCCGCCGCCGAAAAGCTCCGCCTCGCTCCTGGCAATGAACGACCAGGTCACGGCCTCCACCAGCCCCCGTACGGCCAAGGCCCGGCGGGCAAGCCGCGTGCGCTTCTGGATGAGGGTCAGGATGGGCTTGGCGACCGTATCCTCCAGGCGCGGAAGGGGTTTCGACTCGATGCGGTCGAGGCCGGCGATGCGGATGACCTCCTCGACGAGATCCGCCTTGCCCTCGATATCCGGGCGCCAGGACGGCGCCGTCACGCTGACGCGCTCTCCCGAACCCTGAACGCCGAAGCCGAGCTTCGCGAGGATCTGCTCGGACTCGGCAGGCTTGACGTCGAGCCCCGACAGGCGCGGGACCTCGCTCCATGGGAAATCGATCACGCGCTTGTTCTCGGGCACCTGTCCGGCCACCATGGCCTCGCTCGCTTCGCCGCCGCACAGGTCGATGACGAGCCTGGTGGCGAGATCGAGGCCCGGCACCGTGAAGGCCGGATCGACCCCGCGCTCGAAGCGGTAGCGCGCATCGGTGATGATGCCGAGCTTGCGGCCGGTCTGCGCGATGTTGAGCGGGTCCCAGAGAGCCGATTCGATCAACACCTCGGTCGTATTCTCGTCGCAGCCCGAATGCTCGCCGCCCATGATGCCGCCGATGGACTCGACGCCGTTCTCGTCGGCGATCACCACGACGCCGGGGTCGAGCCTGTAGGTGCGGGTGTCGAGGGCCAGCACCTCCTCGCCGTCCCTGGCGCGACGGACGGTCAGGTTGCCCTTCACCTTCCTGGCGTCGAACACATGGAGCGGACGGCCCCGATCGAAGGTCATGTAGTTGGTGATGTCGACGAGCGCGTTGATCGGACGGAGGCCGATGGAGAGCAGGCGACGCTGCATCCAGTCCGGCGACGGGCCGTTCTTCACGCCACGCACGAGGCGGAGCGCGAAGGCCGGGCAGAGCGTCTCGTCCTCGATCGTCACGGAGACCGGGCAGGGCCCCCTGCCCTCGACGGGCGCGACGGCATCGGACTTGAGCGTCCCGAGACCGGCCGCCGCCAAGTCCCGGGCGATGCCGTGGATCGACGTGCAGTCGGGGCGGTTCGGCGTGAGATTGATCTCGATCACCGGGTCGTCGAGGCCCGCATAGGCCGCATAGGGCTGACCGACCGGTGCATCCTCGGGCAGATCGATGATGCCGTCGTGGTCGTCCGAGATCTCGAGCTCCGATCCCGAGCACAGCATGCCGGCGCTCTCGACGCCCCGGATGGTGCCGACGCCGAGCGTGATGTTCTTGCCCGGAATGTAGGTGCCGGGCGGCGCGAACACGCTCTTCATGCCGGTGCGGGCGTTCGGCGCGCCGCAGACCACCTGGATCGGGGCGCCCGCGCCGGTATCGACCATGCACACCCGCAGGCGATCGGCGTTCGGGTGCTGCTCGGCGGAGATCACATAGGCCACCGTGTAGGGCGCCAGGGACTTCGCCTTGTCCTCGACCCCTTCGACCTCGAGGCCGATGCGGGTGAGCGTCTCGACGATCTCGTCGAGGGAGGCTGTGGTCTCGAGATGATCCTTCAGCCAGGAGAGGGTGAATTTCATGGGTGCTCTCCGCTTAGGAAGTCAGGCCGCTGACCAGCGACGGAATGTCGAGCGGGCGGAAGCCGTAATGGTTCAGCCAGCGCACATCGGCCTCGAAGAAGGGGCGCAGGTCCGGCATGCCGTATTTGAGCATGGCGATGCGGTCGATGCCCATGCCCCAGGCGAAGCCCTGATACTCGTCCGGATCGAGCCCGCAATTGCGGAGCACGTTTGGATGGACCATGCCGCAGCCGAGGATCTCGAGCCAGTCCGTGCCTTCGCCGAAGCGGATTTCGCCGCCCTTGCGCGAGCACTGGATGTCGACCTCGGCGGAGGGTTCCGTGAAGGGGAAGAAGGACGGGCGGAACCGCATCTTCACCTGCTCGACCTCGAAGAAGGCCTTGCAGAACTCTTCCAGGATCCACTTCATGTGCGCGATGTTGGCCTGCTTGTCGATGACGAGGCCTTCCACCTGGTGGAACATCGGCGTGTGGGTCTGATCCGAGTCGTGGCGATAGGTCCGGCCCGGGATGATCACCCGGATCGGCGGCTTCTGCGAGGTCATGGTGCGGATCTGGACCGGCGAGGTGTGCGTGCGCAGCACCTTGCGCTCGCCCTTCTCGTCTGGGGCGAGGAAGAAGGTGTCGTGCATCTCGCGGGCCGGATGCCCCTCGGGGAAGTTGAGCGCCGTGAAGTTGAGGTAATCCGTCTCGATGTCCGGCCCCTCGGCCACGGAGAAGCCCATATCGGCGAAGATCGCGGTCAGTTCCTCGATCACCTGGCTGATCGGATGGACGCGCCCGCGAACCTCGGGAGCTTCCGGGACCGGCAGCGTCACGTCGATGCGCTCGGCGGCAAGGCGCGCTTCGAGCGCGGCCTCAGCGAGGGTTTCCTTCTTGGCGACAATGGCGCCCTGAACCTTGTCGCGCAGGCCGTTGATGAGCGGTCCGCGTTCCTTGCGCTCCTCCGGCGTCATGGCGCCGAGGGTTTTCAGCAGTTCGGAGACGGAGCCCTTCTTGCCGAGCGCAGACACGCGCACGGTTTCCAGGGCCACTTCGTCGCCGGCGGCATCGACCTGGGAAAGCAGGTCACGTTCGAGTTGATTGAGGTCAGTCATCGGTCCCTTGCCAGATGCAAGCGCTTTGAGTGAGGCGCGGCGCGGGAACCGTCAAGTCTTCCGAGCCGCGTGGTGGCGACCGACAGCCCTCTGGCCGTCAGCGCGAATGGTCTCGGAGAAGGGGGAGTCAGGCGGTGCGGCTGACAGTTCAGCCGCACCGAAGCTGGTCTATCCGACCGTTAGGCGGCCTGCTGCGGCAGGGCGGCCTTGGCGGCGTCCACATAGGCGGCGAAAGCCGCCGGCTCGTGGATGGCCATTTCGGACAGGACCTTGCGATCGACCTCGATCCCGGCCTTGCCGAGACCGTCGATAAATCGGGAATAGGTCAAGCCATGCGTGCGGACGGCAGCGTTGAGGCGCTGGATCCAGAGAGCGCGGAAGGTGCGCTTCTTGTTGCGACGGTCGCGAGTGGCATATTGCATGCTCTTCTCGACCGCCTGCTTGGCGATGCGGATGGTGTTCTTGCGGCGGCCGTAGAAACCCTTGGCGGCCTTGAAAACCTTCTTGTGCTTGGCGTGGGCGGTAACGCCCCGTTTGACGCGGGCCATGGAAAAACTCCTTCAAAATCCGGGATGTGGGGGAAGAACCGCCTTAGCCGTTCGGCAGGAAGTACTTCTTCACGTTGTAGGCATCGCCCTCGAACAGGGTGGTCGTGCCACGCAGGTTGCGGATCTGCTTGTTCGACCGCTTGATCATCCCGTGGCGCTTGCCGGCCTGGGCGTAGACGACCTTGCCGGTGCCAGTGATCTTGAAGCGCTTTTTCGCGCCAGACTTCGTCTTAAGCTTGGGCATTTGGCTCTCCTTTGGTCAGGCCGACGGGGCGGTTCTCACCGCCTTGCAGGCCCAGTCTTGCTGCTTGAGCAAAACGAACCGCCACGGCAGCCCTCACAGCCGGGCGGTTCGATGAAGGGCGGCTTATGGCAGAAGCGCGCCCAAAAAGCAATGGCCGCCGGAACCCCGACGGACATGAATTTCTCTGACGGAGGAACCGCTTACCGCGGTGCCAGGACCATGACGACCTGACGGCCCTCGAAGTTCGGCTCCATCTCGACCTTGGCGAGATCGCCCACATCGGCCTTGACCCGATCGAGGACCTTCAGGCCCAGGGACTGGTGCGCCATCTCGCGGCCGCGGAAGCGCAGGGTGATCTTCACCTTGTTGCCTTCCTCGAAGAAGCCCTTCATCGCCTTCATCTTGACCTCGTAATCGTGGTCGTCGATGCCGGGACGCAGCTTGATTTCCTTAACCTCGACCGTCTTCTGCTTCTTGCGGGCCTCGGCGGCCTTCTTCTGCTCGAGAAAGCGGAATTTGCCGTAATCGAGGATCTTGCAGACGGGAGGATTGGCGTTCGGCGAGATCTCCACGAGATCGAGGCCGGCCTCTTCGGCCACCTTGAGGGCATCGAAGAAGGGGACGACGCCCCGGTTCTGCCCTGCATCGTCGATCAGCTGCACTTCGCGAACACCGCGAATGTCTCGGTTGGCGCGCGGTCCGTCCTTTTGCGGCACCGGCATGGCTCTCATTGGTCTGCGAATGGCTCGTATCTCCTGTTGAGGGCTAGGCCGAGGATCGGAGATTCCAAGGAATCCCTGCGGTGCATGCTCAGCCTTGCCACGAATGAACTGACATTTCGCGCAAATGCGCGGGAAGTCAACTTGTTCTATGGGTAAAACGGCCTGTCAGAAGGTCCGAATACACATCGAGGGTGCTCGATACCATGCGCTCGAGCGAGAAATGACGCTCCACATGGGACCGGGCCCTGGCGCCGAGGGCGATTCTGGCGCTGGCCCCCAGGCTCAGCGCCGCCCCGACCGCCTCGGCGAGCGCATCGGGATCGCCCGCCGGAATCCGCCAGCCCGTGCGCTCGTGCGGCGGTACGGCCGGCGGGGACAGAACGGTCTCGGGCACAGCCCCGAGATCGGACACGACCACGGGGGTTCCCATGGCCTGCGCCTCCACGGCCGAGCGGCCGAAGGCCTCGGGCTCGGTCGAGGGCACGGTGACCACGGAGGCCGCCAGGAAGGCCGCCGGCATGTCGGTGCAGTGCCCGACCCGGCGCACGACGCCCTTCAGCCTCCGGGCCTCGATCAGGCCGTCGAGATCCTTCACGTAGGAATCCCGCCCCTGCGGATCGCCGGCGAGGATGTAGGCCACGTCCGTCAGGCCCGCGTCCCGCAGCCTGGCGGCGGCCTCGATCAGCACCTTCTGGCCCTTCCACCCGGTCAGACGGGCGGCGAGCAGCACCACGCGCTCGTGGGGCGAGACCTCCCAGGCCTTTCGCAGGGCCTCGATCCGCTCCGGCGCCACGGCCTGCGGGGAGAACACGGCGAAATCCGTCCCCCGGTGGATGACCCGGATTCGCTCTCCGGCCTGCGGATAGACAGAGCGGATCAACTCGCCCGTGTACTCGGAATTGGCGATGACCGCGTCCCCCCGGGCCATGACGGAATTGTAGAGGACCTTGACCGAGGAGCGGCCGGAATAACTGCCGTGATAGGTCGTGACGAACGGAATGTTGAGCGAGCGCGCAGCGCCCAGGCCCACCCAGGCCGGCGCCCGCGACCGGGCATGCACCAGGGACACCCGCTCGTTGTGGCAGATGCGGGCGAGCTTGCGCACGTTGAGGAGCATGGAGAACGGGTTCTTCGTCGCCGCCGGGAACGGGATCCACACCCCTCCCTTGGTCTGAAGCTCGCCGACGAGCCGCCCGCCCTCGGTGGCCACGAGGGCGCGGGCCCCGGCATGCACCAGCCCCTCGGCAATGTCGACGGTGGTCCGCTCGGCTCCGCCGGCCTCCAGTTCGGGCACGATCTGCAGGATGGTCCGGCCCTCGAGCGGGTGCATATGGGACGATGGAAAAGCCGTCCCTCCGCCGGGTCGCGCTGAAAAACTCACGGATGTAAGAGCCTTCTCAAAAGAATCGTCTAGAAACGGTTGCTTCAAAGCAGTTGAGGATGAGTTAACCATGCCGCAAAGCGTCACGGCTGGCCAGGATGCCCGCCCCATCGCCGTCCTGTTCCGGGAGGGCAAGGGCCCGCCCGTCGTCTGGCTCGGGGGCTTCAAGTCCGACATGCGCGCGACCAAGGCGACCGCCCTGGACACCTGGGCGGAGGCGAATGGCCGCGCCTTCCTGCGCTTCGATTATAGCGGCCATGGCGAGTCGGGAGGAGCCTTCGAGGACGGGACCATCTCCCGCTGGCTCGAGGATGCCCTGACCGTCATCGAGCGGTTCGTGAAGGAGCGCCCCGTCCTCGTCGGCTCCTCCATGGGCGGGTGGATCAGCCTGCTCGCAGCCCGGCACCTCATGGAAAAGCGGCCAGAGATCGCTCCCGCGGGGATCGTTCTCATCGCCCCGGCGGTCGACATGACCGAGCGGCTGATGTGGCGGCGTTTCCCCGAGGATCTCAAAAAGAGCGTGCAGGACACCGGGGTCTATCACCGGCCCTCGGCCTATTCCGACGATCCGTACCCGATCACCTGGAAGCTGATCGAGGACGGGCGCCGGCATCTCCTCCTCGAAGGTCCGATCCGGACCGGTTGCCCGGTCCATATCCTGCAGGGCATGGAGGATCCGGACGTGCCGTCGAGCCACGCCCTCGAACTCGTCGAGCACCTGCCGGGAGACAGCGTGTCGCTGACCCTGATCAAGGACGGCGACCACCGGCTCTCCCGGCCGGAGGACATCGAACGGCTGATCGCTGCGGTGGAGGGGATTGCCTGATGCCAGGGGAGACGGTGAGCCCTAATGCAGGCTCACCGTCGTCAGGTCATGCGCCCAGGCATTGGCCACGGCGGCGTCGTGGTTGTCGGTCAGCAGGATCGGCTCGCCGCTGGCGGACAGGAGGGCGAAGAGGCGCATGCCGGGCTCGAGCTTGGGAGCCTGGGGGAACAGCCGCGCCACCTCGTCGGATTCGAGCGGCTTCACGTAAGCCATCTGCCCCACGCCCAGGGAGGCCAGTTCGGCGACCCCGAGAACCGGCTCGGCATGGTGTTTGATATCGAAGTTCATGGACATCTCCTTGTTGCGGATGCCGTCACACCTTGTCCGACGCGATGATGTCGATCTTGCGGACGATCCGTTCCGGCTCGGGCCGGACGAGATCGATCGACAACAACCCGTTGGACAGGTCCGCGCCCATGACCTCCATGCCGTCGACAAGGAGGAAGGTGCGCTGGAACTGACGGGCGGCGATGCCGCGATGAAGGAAGTGCCTTGTCTTGTCGTCGGACTGTCGGCCCCGGATCACGAGCTGGTTCTCTTCCAGGGTCACCTCCAGCTGGTCCCGGGTGAAACCGGCGACGGCCAGGGTGATGCGGAGGCGCTCGGGAGCGTGCTCCGTGCGGGCCAGGCGCTCGATGTTGTAGGGCGGATAGCCGTCTCCCGCCGCCTTGGCGACACGGTCGAGGGCCTGCTCGATCTCATCGAAGCCCAGCAGGAACGGATGCCCAAAGGGCGACTGACGCGACATGTTCGAAGCCCAAGGTTAGAGGCACTTCGGTTGGTTTTGAGCCCGCCGATGCGGCACTCAAGTGGCTCCGGACGGAGCCGCTGTCGGCAATATGGCGATGGTGTCCCGGCCTATCAAGGGCCCGCGGGACCCTTCCGCCAGGGCCGGAATGACAAGGGTTAACAGGCGAGCCGGTCAGACCCGCTCCCGCCACCAGGCGACCTGCTCGGCGACCCGGACCGGAGAGGTTCCGCCGAAGCTCGTGCGGGAGCGGACGGAGTTTTCGACCCCCAGCACGTCGTAGATGCCCTGGTGGATCTTGGGCTCGATGGCCTGCATGGCGTCCAGGGGCAGCTCCTCGAGGGTGCAGCCGCGCTTCTCCGCCTCCGAGACGATGCGGCCCGTGACGTGATGGGCGTCCCGGAACGGGATGTTGAGGCTGCGCACCAGCCAATCGGCGAGATCGGTCGCCGTGGAGAAGCCCGCCCCGGCCACCGCGGCCATGCGCTCGGGCACCGGCTCCAGGTCCTGGATCATGCCGGTCATGGCGGCCAGGACGATCTCGATGGTGTCGGCGGCGTCGAAGAGCGGCTCCTTGTCCTCCTGGGTGTCCTTCGCATAGGCGAGCGGCAGCCCCTTCATGACGGTCAGAAGCGAGACCAGCGAGCCGACGACCCGGCCGCTCTTGCCGCGCACCAGCTCGGCGGCGTCGGGGTTGCGCTTCTGCGGCATCATGCTGGACCCGGTGGTCCAACGGTCCGGCAGGCGCACGAAGCCGAAGGGGGCTGACATCCAGATGATGATTTCTTCCGCCAGACGCGACAGATGGACGGCGCAGATGGAAGCCGCCGCCATGAACTCCAGCAGGCTGTCGCGGTCCGAGACTGTATCCAGCGAATTGCGGGTCGGACCGTCGAAGCCGAGCGCCCTGGCGGTCATGTGCCGGTCGATGGGGAAGGACGTGCCGGCGAGCGCCCCGGCCCCGAGGGGGCACTCGTTCAGGCGCCGGCGGGAATCCCGGAACCGGCCCCGGTCCCGGCCGAACATCTCCACATAGGCCATCAGGTGGTGTCCGAAGGTCACCGGCTGGGCGCTCTGGAGGTGGGTGAAGCCCGGCATCACCGTGGCGGCGTGCGCCTCGGCCTTGTCGAGGAGGGCCTTGATCAGGATGGTCAGCTGCTCGTCGGTCCGGTCATGGGCCTCGCGCACCCACAGCCGGGTGTCGGTGGCGACCTGGTCGTTGCGGCTGCGGGCCGTGTGCAGGCGGGCCGCCGGATCGCCGACGATCTCGCGCAGCCGGCTTTCCACGTTCATGTGGATGTCTTCGAGCGCCGTCGAGAAGGTGAAGGAGCCGGACTCGATCTCGCCCAGGACCCGCTGGAGCCCCTGATGGATGGCGTCCCGGTCGCTCTCGGCGATGATTCCTTGCTTGGCCAGCATGGCGCTGTGGGCGATGGAGCCCTGGATGTCCTGGGAAGCCAGGCGCTTGTCGAAATCGATGGACGCGTTGATGGCTTCCATGAGCGCGCTGGGCGAGGACGAGAACCGCCCGCCCCACATGGTGTTGGCACCGGATTTCTTGGCTTCTTCAGACACGGTCGTTCACCCAGAAAGAGACTCGGGCTCGCCTTTGCCACACTTTGTCCCCGGAGGCCAACCCGGATCGGCATCTGCCCGCCCGTTGGGCAGACTGCGCAACGTTTGCCAGTTTAAAACCAGTTGCTGGACTCGACAGCTGTTGTGTGATTTGCATTCATATTGGCGCAACAACAGGCGCTCCGAGCGCCGAAGGGAATGGCCATGAAGCGACTTCCGAAATTTCTCCTATCTGCCGCCTTGGTTGCCACCATGGCGACCTCGTTCACCGCCGTCATGGCGGCGACCCCGCCGGACACCCTGGTTCAGGCCTGGCAGAGCGACGACATCATCTCGCTCGACCCGGCGGAAGTGTTCGAGTTCAGCGCGTCCGAGATCATGGGCAACACCTATGAACGCTTGGTCGCCTACGACGTGAAGGACGTGTCCAAGATCTACGGGCAGGTGGCGGAATCCTGGACCGTCTCGCCGGACGGCAAGACCTATACGTTCAAGCTGAAGCCCAACCGGAAGTTCGCGTCCGGCAACGCGATCACCGCCGAGGACGTGGTCTACTCGCTCCACCGCGCCGTGTCGCTCGACAAATCGCCCGCCTTCATCCTGGGCCAGTTCGGCTTCACGAAGGACAACGTGAAGGACAAGATCAAGCAGACCGGCCCGCTCGAACTCACCATCGAGGTCGACAAGCCCTACGCGCCGACGCTCGTCCTCTACTGCCTCGGCAACTCGGTCGCGTCGATTGTCGACAAGAAGCTCCTCGTCCAGAACGAGAAGGACGGCGACTGGGGCTATAACTGGCTGAAGACCAAGTATGCCGGCTCCGGCCCGTACATCATGCGCGACTGGAAGGCCAACGAGGTCCTGGTCCTCGAGCGCAACCCGAACTACGAGCAGAAGACGCCCCTCGCCCGCGTGATCTTCCGCCATATCAAGGAGACCGCGAGCCAGCGCCTCCTGCTCGAGAAGGGCGACATCGACGTGGCGCGCAATCTCAACCCGGAAGAGATCGCCGCGCTGTCCAAAAACCAGGACATCAAGATCACGAGCGCGCCCAAGGGCACGATCTATTATCTCGGCCTGAACCAGAAGAACCCGAATCTGGCCAAGCCCGAGGTCCGGCAGGCACTGAAGTACCTGGTCGACTACCAGGCGATCGCCGACACCATTATGAAGAACCAGGGCGAGGTGCACCAGAACTTCCTGCCCAAAGGCTTCCTCGGCGCCGAGACCAACAACCCCTACAAGCTGGACGTCGCCAAGGCGAAGGAGTTGCTCGCCAAGGCCGGCCTGAAGGACGGGTTCTCGGTCACTATGGACACCCGTTCCACCGCCCAGATCATGGGCATCGCCCAGGCCATGCAGGGGACCTTCGCCCAGGCCGGCATCAAGCTCGAGATCCTGCCAATGGATTCCAAGCAGGCCCTGACCAAGTACCGGGCCCGCCAGCAGGACATCTACATCGGCAACTG
Source organism: Microvirga yunnanensis (assembly GCF_025460875.1). Taxonomy (NCBI): domain Bacteria; kingdom Pseudomonadati; phylum Pseudomonadota; class Alphaproteobacteria; order Hyphomicrobiales; family Methylobacteriaceae; genus Microvirga; species Microvirga yunnanensis. Next base: position 21,572 of record NZ_JAMXFI010000045.1, on the reverse strand, counting down.
GGGCTCGGATTATCAGGACCCGAACTCCAACGCGGACACCTTCGCGGCCAACGACGACAACTCGGACAACGCGAAGGCCAAGCCACTCGCCTGGCGCAACGCCTGGGATCCGGGTCCGCTGACCGCCAAAACCCGCGCGGCCGTGATGGAGCGCGACACGGAGAAGCGTGCGCAGATGTACAAGGAACTCCAGAAGTCGGTTCTCGACGACGGTCCGCTCGTGATCTTCCTGCAGCAGGTCGAAGTGGCGGCCGTGCGCAAGAACGTGGACAACTTCGTCCTCGGACCGTCCTTCAGCGACAACGACGTATCCCAGGCGAAGAAGAACTGACGCTTCGATGGTTTCAGCAGTCATGAACGGGGGCGGAGGGCACGTCGGTGCCCTCCGCTCCTTCCTTAAGAAAGTCGTCCAGTTCGTCATCGTCCTGGCGACGACCCTTCTCGGCCTCGTGGCCGTCACGTTCTTTATCGGCCGCGTCGTGCCGATCGATCCCGTGATCGCCATCGTGGGCGACCGGGCTTCTCCGCAGGTCTATGAGCGGGTCCGCCAGGAACTCGGCCTCGACCTGCCGCTGATCCAGCAGTTCTGGATCTATCTGAAGAAGGCCGTCACGGGTGATTTCGGCAATTCGGTCCTCACCACCAATCCGGTGCTGACGGACATCGCCAACGCGTTTCCGGCCACCCTGGAACTCGCAACGCTCGGCACGCTGATCGGCGTGATCGTCGGCATTCCGCTCGGCGTGCTCGCGGCGGTCAAGCGCGGCAGCCTCGTCGACCAGTTCGTGCGCGTGCTCGGCCTCGCCGGCTACTCGATCCCGATCTTCTGGCTCGGCCTCATGGGCCTGCTGCTGTTCTACGCCAAGCTCGGCTGGGTGGCGGGCCCGGGCCGCATCGACGTGACCTATTCCTATCTCTATACGCCGGTCACCAACATCGTGCTGCTCGACACGGCCATGCAGGGCCAGTGGGACGCGTTCTGGGACGCGGTCTCGCACATCATCCTGCCGGCCTGCCTGCTCGGCTATTTCTCGCTTGCCTATATCAGCCGCATGACGCGCTCGTTCATGCTCAACGAGCTGGCGCAGGAATACGTGATCGCCGCGCGGGTGAAGGGTCTGTCGGAGGCCAGGGTGATCTGGCGCCACGCCCTGCGCAACGCGGCCGTGCCCCTGATCACCGTGATCGCCCTCTCCTACGCCAACCTGCTCGAAGGTTCCGTGCTCACCGAAACGGTCTTCGCCTGGCCGGGGCTCGGCCAGTACATCACCAATTCCCTGCAGAACGCCGACATGAACGCGGTGCTCGGCGGAACCCTCGTGATCGGGGCGGCCTTCGTGCTGCTCAATCTCGTGTCCGACCTGCTCTACCGCCTGCTCGATCCGAGGACCCGCTGATGGCCGGCTCCCCTGCTCTCTCCGAACCGACCGGCTGGCGCGCCTGGCTGCTATCCGCCGAGCCGCATTCGCGCTGGCAGGCCCGCCTCGGCCGGTTCTATCTCGGCTGGCGGTCCTTCACCCGCAACCCGCTCGCCGTCATCGGCCTCGCCATCGTGATCCTGCTGATCCTGGTGGCGATCTTCGCCGACGTGATCGCGCCCTATTCGCCCATCGCCGGCGGCGACCTGCGCACGCAGCGGCTGCTGCCGCCGAGCGAGACCTTCTGGCTCGGCACGGACGACCAGGCGCGGGACATCTTCTCGCGCATCATCTACGGCTCGCGCATCACCCTGTTCGTCGTGGTGCTGGTGGCCCTGATCGCAACCCCCATCGGGCTCCTGGTCGGGACCGTGTCGGGCTATCTCGGCGGCTGGGTCGACACGGTGCTGATGCGGATCACCGACATCTTCCTGGCCTTCCCGCGCCTCGTCCTGGCCCTCGCCTTCGTGGCGGCCCTGGGCCCCGGTATCGAGAACGCCATCATCGCCATCGCGATCACCTCCTGGCCTCCTTATGCCCGCATCGCGCGTGCCGAGACCCTGATGATCCGCAACAGCGACTTCATCGCAGCCGTGAAGCTGCAGGGCGCCGCGACGCCGCGCATCATCCTGGGTCACGTGGTGCCGCTCTGCCTCTCCTCGCTCATCGTGCGCGTGACGCTCGACATGGCGGGCATCATCCTGACGGCGGCGGGCCTCGGCTTCCTCGGCCTCGGAGCGCAGCCGCCGATGCCAGAATGGGGCGCGATGGTCGCCACCGGGCGCAACTACCTCATCGACCAATGGTGGGTCGCCGCCATGCCGGGCCTGGCCATCTTCGTGGTGAGCCTCGGCTTCAACCTGCTCGGCGACGGCCTGCGTGACGTTCTCGATCCGAAGGCCGCCAAATGACCAAGCCGCTTCTCGACGTCGACGATCTGCGCGTCCGCTTCCACCTGCGCACCGGCACCGTGAAGGCGGTGCGCGGCGTGTCCTTCCAGCTCGGCCGCGAGCGCCTCGGCATCGTGGGCGAGTCAGGGTCCGGCAAGTCGCAGACCGGGCGCGCCATCCTGGGCCTCACCCCGCCTCCGGGCGAGGTCACGGCCAAGCGCCTCGCCTTTGACGGCATCGACCTGCTCACCGCCTCGAAGCGGACCTTGCGCACCCTGCGCGGCGGGCGCATCAGCATGGTGATGCAGGACCCGAAATATTCGCTGAACCCGGTCATGACCATCGGCGAGCAGATCATCGAGGCCTATCGGGCCCACGCCAAGGCCGGTCGCGGGGAAGCGCGCGACAGGGCGCTCGCCATGCTGGAGGCGGTGAAGATGCGAGATCCGGCCCGCGTCTTCTCGCTCTACCCGCACGAGGTGTCGGGCGGCATGGGCCAGCGCGCCATGATCGCCATGATGCTGGTGACCGACCCCGACCTGCTCATCGCCGACGAGCCGACCTCGGCCCTCGACGTGACCGTGTCCATGGAGGTGCTGCGCATCCTGGACGAGCTCGTCACGGAGCGCGGCATGGGGCTGATCTTCATCTCGCACGATCTCAAGCTCGTCTCCTCCTTCTGCGACCGGGTGCTGGTGATGTATGCCGGCCGCGTGGTCGAGGAGCTCGAGGCGAAGAACCTGCGCGAGGCGCAGCACCCCTATACGCAGGGGCTGATGCGCTGCCTGCCGACCCTGAAGGACGACGTCCGTCCGCTTCCCACCCTGAACCGCGATCCCGCCTGGGCGCAGTGACCGGTGACAGATCCGATGCTCGATATTCAGAATCTTCAAGTCGTCTTCGGCACGGGCCGCCTGAGGGTCGACGCGGTCAAGGACGTGAGCTTCCATGTGGAGCCCGGCGCCGCCTACGGGCTCGTGGGCGAGTCCGGCTCGGGCAAGTCGACGGTCCTGCGCGCCATCTGCGGCCTGGCGCCGATCACCGCCGGGCGCGTCCTGGTCGAGGGTCGGGCCGTCACCACGCCGCGCGGCAAGGACTTCTACCGCACGGTCCAGATGGTGTTCCAGGACCCCTATGCGTCGCTTCACCCGCGCCACACGGTCGACCGCACCTTGTCCGAACCGCTCGCCATCCACGGCGAGAAGGACCAGGAGGCCCGCATCCTCCAGGCCCTGCGCGAGGTGGGCCTGGGCCCCTCGTTCCGGTTCCGCTATCCGCACCAGCTCTCCGGCGGGCAGCGCCAGCGCATCGCCATCGCGCGCGCGCTGATCCTGCGCCCGAAGGTTCTGCTCCTCGACGAGCCGACCTCGGCGCTCGACGCCTCCGTGCAGGCGGAGATCCTGAACCTGCTCGACGATCTGCGCCGCAAGATGGGGCTGACCTATATCCTGGTGAGCCACGACCTCGCGGTCGTGGCCCATCTGTGCGAACGTCTCCTGGTCATGCGCCACGGCGAGGCCGTCGAGGAGACCACCTCCGAGGCCCTGCGCTCGGGAGTGGCCTCGAACGCGTATACCCAGTCCCTGATCCAGGCGAGCCAGGGCTTCACGAGAGACGCGAAAGAGCCGGTCCGCTCCCTGGCCGGCTGATCCTGACATTCACCCCAACCGCTCGGCACGAACCCATGTCCCGCTCCCCCCTGATGCCGGTCTTCGACGGCCACAACGATGTCCTCCTCCGCCTGATGCGCGGCAAGATCCAGCCGGAACAGGCCTTTCTCGAAGGCGACAATATCGGGCACCTCGACTGGCCGCGCATGAAGGAAGGCGGCTTCGTCGGCGGGTTCTTCGCCGTCTACGTGCCGTCCGACAGCGTCGGCGTCGACGTGGACGCGCTGATGACCCAGTCGCGCTACGACGTGCCCCTGCCGCCGCAGCTGTCCCTGGCGGCGAGCCAGCAGGTCACCGTGCACATGGCCTCGCTGCTGATCCGGATCGAGCGCGCCTCGAAGGGCGAGATGAAGATCTGCCGCAGCGCGGCCGATATCCGCCAGTGCCTCGACGCCGGCAGGCTCGCGGCGGTCCTGCACATCGAGGGCGCGGAGGGCATCGACCCGGACCTGCACCTGCTCGACGTGCTCCACGAGAGCGGCCTGCGCTCCATCGGGCCGGTCTGGAGCCGCCCCAACATCTTCGGCCATGGGGTTCCGTTCAGCTACCCCTCGACGCCGGACACGGGACCGGGCCTCACGGATCGCGGGCTCGCCCTGGTGCGCGCGTGCAACCGGCTCAAGATCATGATCGACCTCTCGCACCTGAACGAGAAGGGATTCTGGGACGTGGCCCGGCTCTCGGACGCGCCGCTCGTCGCCACCCATTCCAACGCGTGGGAGATCTGCCAGCACTCGCGCAACCTCACCGACAAGCAGCTCGCGGCCATCCGCGAGAGCCGCGGCATGGTGGGGGTGAACTTCGCCACCTCGTTCATCCGCCCCGATGGTCAGCGCAACGACGACACGCCGCTCGAGGAGATGATCCGCCACATGGACCACCTGATCGAGCATGTGGGGGTCGACGGCGTCGGCCTGGGCTCCGACTTCGACGGGGCGACGATCCCGGCCGAGATCGGCGACGTGCGCGGCCTGCCCCGCCTCGTCGACGCCATGCGCCGCCACGGCTACGACGATGCGACCCTGCGCAAGCTCTGCTACGAGAACTGGGTCAACGTCCTGGAGCGCACCTGGGGCCGGTGAGCGCCCCGGGATCGTCGGCTCGCCCCTGGGATCATCCGTCTCCGTCATGGCCGGACCTTGTGCCGGCCATCCCGATTGCTTTGAGTTCGGCGCTCTTTTGATCGGGATCACCGGCACAAGGCCGGTGATGACGGCGAAGAAAAATTACCGCTCCGCCTTCGACGTGAGCGCGAAGAGGCTCGCGATGCCGCCGACGCCGAGCATCAGCATGAGGCTCACCGCGTTGATCGCCGGCGTCGCGCCCTCGCGCATCTGGCCGTACATGGTGATCGGCAGCGGCGGCTCGGAGCCGACGAGCATCAGGGTGGTGTTGAAGTTCTCGAACGACATCAGCAGCGCCACGAGCCCGGCGCCGATGAGCGCGGGGCTCAGGAACGGCAGCGTGATCGTGCGCAGCACCCTGGCGCGGCTCGCCCCGAGATCTAAGGCGGCTTCCTCAAGCGACCGGTCGAACTTGCGCAGGCGCGCCGCGATGATGAGCGTCGCGATCGTGAGGATGAACGAGAGCTGCCCCAGGATCACGAGCGGGAGCCCGGGGCGGAGGAGATCGAGATCGGTCTGGAAGAAATCCTCGAGCCCGTTCGCCACGCGCGAGAAGAAGGCGAGGATCGAGATGCCGAGCACCACGCCCGGGATCACCAGCGGCCAGAGCATCATCATGGCGAGCAGGGTCTTGCCGCGGAACTCGGCCCGCTCCAGCACCCAGGCATTGACCGTGCCGAGGGCCACGGCGAGGAGCGCCACCGGGATCGCGACCTTGAAGCTGTTGCCGATGCTGTCCAGCCAGATCGGATCGGCCAGCACGCCCGGCTTGCCGAAGACCGCCCCGGAGCCGGTGAACCATTCGAGGGTGAAACCACGCCAGGGCGGCGACGGGAACGGGCTCGCGTTGAAGGCGAAGATCGCCACGACCAGCAGCGGCGCGAACAGGAAGAGGTAGAACGCCGCGATGTAGAGCTTCCAGGCGAGGGACGGTCGGTTCATGGGATCACGCCTGCTTCAGGGTGGAGCCCAGGCTCTGGCCGGTGAGGCGCAGGCCCAGCCACACGATGGCGGACGAGAGCAGCAGGAGCAGCATGCCGAAAGCCGCGCCCTGGGGCCAGTTGAAGCGCGTGATGAACTGCGCATAGATCTGCTCGGTGAACCACAGGCCGTTCTTGCCCCCGAGCAGCACCGAGGTGGCGAAGTTGCCCACGGTGAGCATGAACACGATGATCGAGCCCGCCACGATGCCAGGCATCGCGTGGGGAATGACGATCCGGCGCAGCACCGTCCAGCGGCTGCCGCCGAGATCGAAGCCTGCTTCCACGACGGCGGGCTCCAGGCTTTCCAGCGCGTTGGCGAGCGGCACGATCATGAACAGCAGCCCGCCATAGACGAGGCCGAGGATCACGGCGCCGTCGTTGTAGAGCAGCTCCACCGGCTGGTCGGCGAGGCCGACGGCCCGCAGCGCGTAGGAGACGACGCCGGTCTCGCGCAAAAGCATCATCCAGCCGAGGGTGCGCACCAGCTCCGACACCCAGAACGGCAGGAGGCAGAGCAGCAGCAGCATCGCCTTGACGCGTCCCTGCGCCACCCGGGCGATGTAGAGCGCGATCGGGAAGGCGAGCACCAGGGTCAGGGCCGTGACCAGGATCGACATGAAGGCGGTGCGCGCGAAGGTGCGCCAGTAGAGCGGCTCGGTGAAGAACTCGAGATAGTTTCCGAGCCCGAAGGCATAGACCCGCGGGGCCACCCGCTCGCTGAAGGACAGGACGAGGATCTCCACGTGCGGCAGCACGATGAGGAGCCCGAGCCACAGGATCGCGGGCGCGAGCAGCAGGAAGAGCGTGAGGCGCGAGGCTTGCCTGGTCATCATGCGGAAAAGACCTTCATGGCGTCCGCCGCCCAGCCCACATGGATCGGCGCCCCGACCTCGATGCCCGCGAGCGGCCCCGCCTGCGGCAGCACGGCCCGCACCGGCTGGTCGAAGCCCAGGGTGTCGATGAGAAGGCTCGAATTGGCGCCGTCGAAGAGAACCGCCGAGACGCGGCCCTCGAAGCGGTTCGGGAGATCGCGCAAGGCCGGCTGGCTCGGCGCCAGGGCGATGGATTCGGGCCGCACGAAGGCGACCGCGGCCTTCTGCGGGGCGCGGCCCGTGCCTCGCGTCACCGTGCCCGAGGGCAGCTGGAGGGCGACGGTTCCGTCCGACGACGACACGATCTCGCCCTGGAGGCGGTTCGTCTCGCCCACGAAGCTCGCCACGAAGGGCGTGGCCGGGCTGTGATAGAGCTCGCGCGGGCTTCCCACCTGCTCGAATTGTCCCTGGTTCATCACCGCGATGCGGTCGGACATGACGAGCGCTTCGGACTGGTCGTGCGTGATGTACACGAAGGTGGTGTTGAAGGTGCTCTGCAGCTGCTTCAGCTCGATCTTCATGTGCTCGCGCAGCTTGAGATCGAGCGCCCCGAGCGGTTCGTCGAGGAGCACGAGCGTCGGCTCCAGCACGAGGCAGCGGGCGATGGCGACGCGCTGCCGCTGGCCGCCCGACAGGGCCGTCACGCGGCGCCCGCCGAATCCCTTGAGGCCGACGCGCTCCAGCATGCGCTCGGCGCGCGCCTGCGCGTCCTCGCGCGGCATGCCCCGGCAGACGAGCCCGTAGGCCACGTTCTCGCCCACGCTCATCATGGGAAAGAGCGCCAGGCTCTGGAACACCATGTTGACCGGGCGCCGGTTGGCCGGAACGCCGATCATCGACTGCCCGCGGATGCGGATGTCGCCGGAGGTCGGATGCTCGAACCCGGCGATCATGCGCATCAGGGTGGTCTTGCCGCAGCCCGACGGCCCGAGGATCGAGAAGAACTCCCCGGGAGCGACGCCGAACGTCACGTCGTCGACGGCCGCATGGCCGCCGAAGCGCTTGGTGACGCCGACGATGTCGAGGTCGTTCGCTGGATGGGTTGAATCTGCCATGACGCTGCCGCGCAAAAGGTCATCCCCCGGTCAAGCGCATCGGGCGGAAGCGTGAAACCGGTTCTCCGCCTCGAACGACGCGCTTTGGAAACAAGCACCGGATCCAAAAGTGGCTGCCACATTTGGATCCGGTGCTCGCCGGGGGATGACGATACTCCGGGATGGGCTTTTACGAACCGGCCTTCAGGCGGTCGAGGATCTTGCCCTCGATCTCCTCGATGCCGGCCGGCACCGCCGGATACCACTTGATGTTGTCGATGGCGGCCTTGGGGAAGCTCTCGGCGAACTGGTCCTTCAGCTTACCCTGCATGAGCTTGTCGGCCCCGTTGGACGCCGTGAAGTTGCCCGCCGATGCGGCGACCTTCGCGGCCACCTCGGGCTTCATGTTGAAGTTGATCCACTTGTAGGCCGCGTCGTCGTTGCGGCCCTTGGCCGGGATCGCGAAGGTGTCGACCCAGCCCAGGGCGCCGGACTTGGGCGCGATGAACTTGATGTCGGGGTTCTCGGAGTTGAGCTTCCAGCCGCCCGTGTCCCAGGCCATGGCGGCCACCACTTCGCCGGACCGCAGGGCGTTGAGGAGCTGGTCCTTGCCGTCCCAGAAGAACTTCACGCTCTTCTTGCACTCGGCGAGCTTGGCGCCGACCTTCTCCATCATGGCCGTGTAGGCCTTCGGGTCGTTGTAGGACGCGAAGGGGTCCATGCCGTTGGCGAACGCGAAGGCGATGAGCGCCGGGCGCTTGGCGCGGAAGCTGGTCTTGCCGGCAAGCGCCTGATCGCAGAGATCGTTGTAATCGGCGACCTTCGGGGCGGCCTTGGTGTTCACGATGAGACCATCCGTGCCCCAGATGTGGGGAACGCCGTAGACCTTGCCCTCGACGGTGGTGTTCTTCTTGGTCGCTTCCAGCATGGATGCGATGAATTGGTCCGACTTGAGCTTGGACAGGTCGAGCGGCTTGTAGATGCCGAACTCCGCCTGCGGGCCGGCGATGCGGTCCTGGCTCGGCTGGACGAGATCGAACCCGGCGCCCTGCGTGGCGCGCAGCTTCGAGATCATCTCCTCGTTGTTCGAGAGCGTGACCTCGACCTCAATGCCGGTTTCCTTGGTGAACTGATCCATCACGTCCTTCGGGACGTAATCGGCCCAGGTCAGGAGCCGCAGCTTCTCGGCGGCCTGAGCCGAACCGACGACCATGAGAGCGGCCAGTGCCGTAGCCAGCTTCAGGCTGGCGCGTTTCGTCAACATCCTCGTCCTCCAATGTGGTTGGGCATTTTTACCCTTGTTCCCCAGTTGCAAAACTATATGACAGTTGAACGACGCGCTAGGGGGTTCGAAGCCGGCTCACAAACCCTTCGACGGCTGACAGCCTCCCCTCGCCCGGCTATGGGTGAGGCTTCCCTTGATGGAGCTCTCGCGATGCGCACCTTCTACCCCGAAATAGAACCCTACGATCACGGCATGCTCGATGTCGGCGACGGCCACCGGGTCTATTGGGAATTGTGCGGAAATCCGAAAGGGAAACCCGTGGTTTTCCTGCACGGCGGGCCGGGCGGCGGCTGCACGCCGACTCAGCGCCGGCTGTTCGACCCGGAGAAATACCGGATCCTGCTCTTCGACCAGCGCGGCTGCGGCCGCTCGACCCCCTATGCGAGCCTGGAGGCCAACACCACCTGGCATCTCGTGGCCGATATCGAGCGCCTGCGCGCCATGATCGGTGTGGACAAGTGGATGGTGTTCGGCGGCTCCTGGGGCTCGACCCTGGCGCTCGCCTATGCGGAGACCCATCCGGACCGCGTGACCGAGCTGGTGCTGCGCGGGATCTTCACCCTGCGTCGCCCGGAGCTGCTCTGGTACTACCAGGAGGGCGCCTCCTGGATCTTCCCGGACAAGTGGGAGGGCTTCCTGGCGCCGATCCCGGAAGAGGAGCGCGGCGACCTGATGGCCGCCTACCGCAGGCGCCTGGTCGATCCCGACCCCGCCGTCCGGGCGAAGGCCGCCCGGGCCTGGAGCCTGTGGGAGGGCGAGACGATCACGCTCCTGCACAACCAGGAGTACAGCGACCAGTTCGGCGACGAGCATTACGCGGTCGCGTTCGCCCGGATCGAGAACCACTACTTCGTCCATGAGGGCTGGTTCGAGGACGGGCAGCTCATCCGCAACGCCCACCGCCTGAAAGACATTCCCGGCGTGATCGTCCAGGGCCGCTACGACATCGCCACGCCGCCAAAGACCGCCTGGGAGCTGCACAAGGCCTGGCCGGAAGCCCGGTTCATCATGGTGCCGGATGCCGGCCACGCGGTGAGCGAGCCGGGCATCACGCATCATCTCATCGAAGCGACCGACGCGTTCGCGCGAGCTTAGGGCGGACACCGTCCGAGGGGATGCGGCCTTCCCGTCATGGCCTGGCCCGTCGGGGCCATTCGCGCACCCTCTCCCGTCATGGCCGGCCTCGTGCCGGCCATCTCGATCGGAAGAGCGCGGCATCTCAAGCCAGCGGGATCACCGGGACAAGCCCGGTGATGACGGGACGGGTCGGGCGGAGCGAAGCGAGACCCGGAAGGGCATTGCTGCCCTTACTTCGCCGTCCAGCCGCCATCCATGGACAGGTTGGCGCCCGAGATCTGGCTCGCCGCGTCCGAGCACAGGAAGACGGCGAGCGCCGCCACCTGATCGACGGTGACGAACTGCTTGGTGGGCTGGGCCTCCAGAAGCACGTCGTTGATCACCTGCTCCTTGGTCAGGTTGCGCGCCTTCATGGTGTCGGGAATCTGCTTCTCGACCAGCGGCGTCCAGACATAGCCGGGGCTGATGCAGTTGACCGTGATGCCGTCGGTGGCCACCTCCAGGGCCACCGTCTTGGTGAGGCCCGCGATGCCGTGCTTGGCCGCCACATAGGCCGACTTGAACGGCGAGGCGACCAGGGAATGGGCCGAGGCCGTGTTGATGATGCGGCCCCATCGGCGCGCCTTCATGCCGGGCACGGCGGCCCGGATGGCATGGAAGGCGGACGAGAGGTTGATCGCGATGATCTGGTCCCATTTCTCGACCGGGAAGTTCTCCACCGGCGAGACGAACTGGATGCCCGCATTGTTGACCAGGATGTCGACGCCCCCGAAGGTCCGCTCGGCAAGCCGGATCATCTCCTCGATCTCGTGCGGCTTCGACATGTCGGCCGGCGAATGGATCGCCTTGACGCCGAACTCGCGCTCGATGCCGGCGCGCTCCTTCTCGATGGCCTCCGCGTCGCCGAAGCCGTTGATAACCACGTTGGCGCCTTCCTTGGCGAAGGCCCGGGCGATGGCGAGGCCGATGCCGCTGGTCGAGCCGGTCACGACGGCCGTCCTGGATGTCAAAGTCATGATCTCCTCCATCAAAGCCTGGGCTCCAGGCATCATTGCAAGGGTGGCATACCACGGAGGGCGCCGTGAGGGTGAGCCTAGAGCATCGGACGGACCCAGAGGGCCGCGTCAGCGACCCGAAGGGCCACGCCAGTGAAAAGTGGCCCCGGTTTTCCGTTCTGACCGATGCTCTCATTCAAGAAGAAAGCATCGGATGGATCCCAAAAGTGCAAGTCCACTTTTCACGTCCAATGCTTTAGCAAAAAGAAGCATGCCGGGATGATCCCCGGGCAAGGCCCTCGTCTGCTTCCGGCGCATGGCGCCGGGGATCGCCGCCCCGTTGCCGGATCGGCTGCAATATGAGATGCGGGTTGTCTGGCCGTCCCGGATTGTCAACAGGTGCCTTGTGCCGACACCGAAAATACTCCCCTGCGGCGACAGCGCCGTGACCGTCGAGTTCGGAGAGACGATCGACCCGGACATCAACGGGATGGTTCTGGCGCTGGACGCCATCGTGCGGGCGCAGGCTCCGGCCGGCCTGATCGAGACGGTGCCGACCTACCGCTCCCTCACGATCCAGTTCGATCCCGCGACGATGGATTATGACGCCCTCACCGGGCTCCTGGGCGAGGCGACGAAGGATCTGGCCCCGCGCAGGGCGGTCGGACGGCGCTGGCGCGTGCCGGTGGTCTACGGCGGCGAGTACGGCGTCGATCTCGACGAGGTGGCGAGCCTGCACGGCCTGACTCCCAACCAGGTGATCGAGATCCATTCCTCGGCCGTCTACCGGATCTACATGATCGGCTTCCTGCCGGGCTTCACCTATCTCGGCGGCCTCGACAAGCGGATCGCCACGTCGCGGCGGCTCCATCCCCGGGCCAAGATCCCGGCCGGCACGATCATGATCGGCGGCGAGCAGGCGGGGATCGCCCCCATGGACATGCCGAGCGGCTGGCACAATCTCGGCCTGACGCCCGTCCGGCCCTATGCGCCCGGGCGCGATCCGGTCTTCCTGTTCGCGGCCGGCGACGAGATCGTGTTCGAGCCCGTCGACGCCTCGCGCTGGGAGGCTCTCGAGAAGGCCGTCCGGGCCGGAGAACCGGTCGCCGAGGAGGTGAGCCCATGAGCGATCTCGTCATCACGTCCTGCGGCCCCATGACGTCCCTGCAGGATCGCGGACGCATCGGCTATCAGGGCTTCGGCGTCTCTCCGTCCGGAGCCATGGACCGGCGCGCCCTGGCCATGGCGAACGCCCTCGTCGGCAACCCGCCCGACATGGCGGCCATCGAGTTCATGAACCTCGGCGGCGCGTTCACCTGCGAGGGCGGGGACCTGCACGTGGCGCTCGCGGGCGCCGGATGCTCGCTGAGCATCGACGGGACGCCCGTCGCCCCGCAGACTTCCGTCGTGCTCAAGGAGGGGCAGAGCCTCGAGGTGGGGCATCCGCGCACCGGCACCTTCGCGTATCTCGCCATCGCCGGAGGAATCGCCGTCGAGCCTGAACTCGGAAGCCTCTCGTTCCATCTCCGCTCGCGGCTCGGCGGGCTGAAAGGCGCTCCGCTGAAGGCCGGCGACCGCCTTCCCTGCCGCCCCGAAGCGCAGGACCGCGAGCCCATGCAGCTCGGTCTCGACCCCCTCGAGGAGGCGGGGCCGATCCGGGTCATGCTCGGCCCGCAGGACGATTACTTCACGCCGGAAACCATTTCGTTGCTCCTGGAAAGTGAATTCACCGTCAGCCCGCAGGCCGACCGCATGGGCTTCCAGCTCACCGGGCCGCGCCTCGCGCATGCCCGGGGATTCAACATCGTGTCGGACGGGATCGTGGACGGCCATATCCAGGTGCCGGGCAGCGGCCAGCCCATCGTGCTGATGCGCGACCGGCAGACGGCCGGGGGCTACCCGAAGATCGCCACGGTGATCAGCGCCGATCTCGCCCGTTTCGCGCAGCTGCGCCCGGGCATGAGCCTGCGCTTCAAGGCGGTCGAGCGGGACGAGGCCGTCGCGGCCGCACGCCGGCTCAAGGACTGGATCGCGGCCCTGCCGGCGAGCCTGACGCCTGTGCGCTTCGCGCTCACGACCGAGCACCTGTTGAGCCGCAACCTGATCGGCGGCACGGTCAACGCGCTCGCGCTTGGCCCGGCCGACCGGGACGATTGAACGAACGGGGCGCCGCACCCGCGACGCCCGGTTCCTCTTATTTGGCTTTTGTCTTGACGCCGCTTTCCTCGCTGCGGTCGGGTGCTCCACCGGCCTTCGCCTCGCGACGACGGGCGTGCAGGATCCATTCGGTATAGCCGTTGGGCTGCTCGGCGCCCTTGAAGATCAGGTCGCAGGCCGCGTTCCAGGCCGGACCCTCGAATTTCGGCGTCATCGGACGGTAGAGCGGATCGCCCCCGTTCTGCCGGTCCACCACGGCAGCCATGCGGCGCAGGGTCTCCATCACCTGGTCCTTCGACACGATGCTGTGACGCAGCCAGTTGGCGATGTGCTGGCTCGAGATGCGCAGGGTGGCGCGGTCCTCCATCAGGCCGACATCGTGGATGTCCGGCACCTTGGAGCAGCCGACGCCTTGGTCGATCCAGCGCACCACGTATCCGAGAATGCCCTGGCAGTTGTTGTCGAGCTCCTGCTGCACCGCGTCGGGCGCCCAGTTCGATTGCGAGACCGGAATGGTCAGGATGTCGGTGAGCTTCGCGCGCGGACGCTCCCTCAGCTCCTCCTGGCGCACGGGAACGTCGATCTCGTGGTAATGCAGCGCATGGAGCGTCGCGGCCGTGGGCGACGGCACCCAGGCGGTGTTGGCGCCGGCCTGCGGATGACCGATCTTCTGCGCCAGCATGTCGGCCATCTTGTCGGGCGCCGCCCACATGCCCTTGCCGATCTGCGCCTTGCCGGGCAGGCCGCAGAGGAGGCCCACATCGACGTTGTTGTCCTCGTAGGCCTTGATCCAGGCGGTCGCCTTCATGTCGTTCTTGCGGACCATCGGGCCGGCTTCCATCGAGGTATGGATCTCGTCGCCGGTGCGATCGAGGAAGCCCGTGTTGATGAACACGATGCGCTCGGCCGCCGCCTTGATGCAGGCCTTGAGGTTGACGGTGGTGCGCCGCTCCTCGTCCATGATGCCCATTTTCAGCGTGTTGCGGGAGAGATTCAGCATGTCCTCGACGGCGCCGAAGAGGTCGTTCGCGAAGGCCACCTCGTCGGGCCCGTGCATCTTGGGCTTCACGATATAGACCGAGCCCGCGCGGCTGTTGCGGATCGGCCCGGAGCCCTTGAGGTCGTGGATGGCGATCAGCGACGTGACGGCCGCGTCGAGGATGGTCTCGGGGATCTCGCGGCCTTCCTCGTCGAGCACCGCATCGGTGAACATGTGGTGGCCGACATTGCGCACCAGCATGAGGCTGCGCCCGTGCAGGCGCAGTTCGCCGCTGTTGGGCATCCTGTAGACCCGGTCCGGATTGAGACGGCGCTCGACGGTCCTGCCCCCCTTCTCGAAGCTCTCCACGAGGTCGCCCTTCATCAGCCCGAGCCAGGTGCGATAGACCTGCACCTTGTCCTCGGCGTCCACCGCGGCGACCGAGTCCTCCAGGTCCATGATGGTGGAGACGGCCGATTCCATCACCACGTCGGCGATGCCGGCCGGGTCCTCGGCGCCGATCGGATGCGAGCGGTCGATGCGGATGTCCAGGTGCAGGTTGTTGTGGCGCAGGAGCACGGAGGTCGGGCTGGCGGCCTCGCCCTGGTAGCCGATGAACTGGGTCGGATCGATCAGGCCGGTCTCGGTGCCGTCCTGCAGGGTGACGACGAGGGCCCCGCCCTGGTCGGCATAGGAGACCGCATCCCGGTGGCTGCCGGCGGCGAGCGGTGCGGCCCGGTCCAGCACCTCGCGGGCGCGCTCGACCACCTTGGCGCCGCGGGCCTTGTTGTAGCCGCCGGACCGGGTCGCTCCGTCCTCCTCCGGGATGGCGTCGGTGCCGTAGAGCGCGTCATAGAGGCTGCCCCAGCGGGCATTGGCGGCGTTGAGCGCATAGCGGGCGTTGGAGACCGGCACCACCAGTTGCGGCCCGGCGATCCGGGCGATCTCGTCGTCCACGTGCTGGGTCTGGACGGTGAAATCCTCGGGCTCGGGCAGCAGGTAGCCGATGTCGCGCAGGAAGCGCTCGTAATCCGCCTGGTCGAAGGCCTTGCCGGCCCGGTCCCGGTGATATTCGTCGATCTGTCCCTGGATCCTGTCCCGGATTGCGAGCAGCTCGCGGTCGCGGGGCGCGAAGTCCCGGACGAGCCCGGCCAGGCCGCCCCAGAAGACGGCGCTCGACAGGCCCGTGCCGGCAATCGCCTCCCGCTCGATGAAATCGTGAAGAACCGATGCAACCTGGAGGCCGTTCGTCTGGACGCGCGTCATCGTTCCCGCTTTCGGTGGCAAAAGGACATTGCCTTAGCTTAAGGCACTGCGACTAAAAATGAAGATCGCCGCCACATCCATGAGAAAAAGGGCGAAGAATCGGCCCCGATTCCTATGCTTTAGATGTAGATGCCGGCGATCCGGGCCGGTCCCGCAACAAAAAAGCCGCCTGGGCGGCGGCTGTTTTGGGGAATTGGTGGAGCCAGGCGGGATCGAACCGCCGACCTCTTGCATGCCATGCAAGCGCTCTCCCAGCTGAGCTATGGCCCCATCTCGATCCGCGGTGCCGGGCACCGCGGGGTCTGCCGTGTTCGGCAGAGGCGTCTCTATAGTCGCCTCTGCTGCGAGGTTCAAGCCTCTTCGTCGTCTTCCAGATCGCTGTCGATCAGATCCGACACGTCGTCGTCGCCCTCTTCCTCATCCTCGAGGAAGGTGTCGTCGTCGGCCACGTCGTCGCCCACGTCGATGTCGTCGTCGACCGGGATGTCCTTCTCGTTCTCGCCGGCCTCGACCTCGTCGAGGGAGACCATCTCCGGCCCGGTCGCCTCGAGCTCGGTCTCGTCGTCGTCATCGGGTGCGGCGGCGCGCGCCACCACGGGAGCGGCCACCCGGCTCATGGCCACGGCCTGGAAGACGGTGCCGCATTTCGGGCAGACGGCCGGGTCCTTGTTGAGATCGTAGAATTTCGCGCCGCAGCTCATGCACTGGCGCTTCAAGCCGAGTTCCGGTTTGGCCACGGGTGATTGCCTTGTGAGTGTGAATGGTCGGGAACGCTCCGTTAGTCGTGAGGGGATGCCTTGTCAAATAGGAAATTGCAAGAGAGCCCCGGGCCCGCGCCAGCTTGCGCGTGACGGCGGGAAAACCGCGTGTTAGGAGCCCGCCCTGATCAGAAGTCTCAAGGAACCCGAGCAAGGAACCGAGAATGTCGCACGCGCACGGATCGCCGTCACCGGTCGCCAGCAGGCCTGGAACGCCCCTGAAGGGGCGCATCCGCGTTCCGGGCGACAAGTCGATCTCCCACCGCTCCATGATCTTCGGCCTCCTGTCCATCGGCGAGACCCGGGTCGAGGGGCTGCTCGAGGGCGACGACGTGCTGCGCACCGCGGAAGCCTGCCGGGTGCTCGGAGCCGCCATCACCCGCGAGGCGCCCGGCCGGTGGCGGATCACGGGCGTGGGGGTCGGCGGCCTGACCGAACCCAAGGACGTGCTCGATTTCGGCAATGCGGGCACCGGCTCGCGCCTGATGATGGGCGTGGCCGGAAGCCACCCGATCACCTCGACCTTCGACGGCGACGCCTCCCTGCGCAAGCGTCCCATGCGCCGAATTCTCGATCCGCTCGTCCAGATGGGCGTGACCGTGGTGAGCGAGGCCGAGGGCGGGCGGGTCCCGCTGACCCTGCGCGGCCCGCGGGAGACGATCCCGATCACCTACGAGACCCCGGCGGCCTCGGCCCAGATCAAGTCGGCGGTCCTGCTCGCCGGCCTCAACTCGCCCGGCCGGACCACGGTGATCGAGTGCGAGGCGACCCGCGACCACACGGAACGGATGCTGGGCCATTTCGGGGCGAGCGTCGAAATCACCCCTCACGGGGCCGACGGCCGCGCCATCACGCTCCAGGGCCAGCCGGAGCTGCGGGGCACCGACATCGTGGTGCCGGCCGACCCCTCCTCGGCGGCCTTCCCCCTGGTGGCGGCCCTGATCACGCCGGGTTCGGACGTGGTGCTCGAGGGCGTGATGATGAACCCCCTGCGCACCGGCCTCATCACGACCCTGATCGAGATGGGCGCCTCCATCGAGCGCCTGAACGAGCGCGACGAGGGCGGCGAGACGGTTGCGGACCTGCGCGTCCGCCACAGCCGCCTCACCGGCGTCACGGTCCCCCATGCCCGCGCGCCGGCCATGATCGACGAGTACCCGATCCTGGCGGTCGCGGCCTCCTTTGCCCAGGGCACGACCCGGATGCAGGGGCTGCACGAGCTGCGCGTCAAGGAATCCGACCGGCTCGCGGCCGTGGCCGCAGGCCTCGCGGAGGCCGGGGTCGAGCACGAGATCCAGGGCGACGACCTCCTCGTTCACGGCTCGAACGGCAAGGTCCGCGGCGGCGGCAATCCGGTGGCGACCCATCTCGATCATCGCATCGCCATGGCGTTCCTGGTCATGGGCCTGGCGACGGCCCAGCCGGTGACCGTGGACGACGGCGCCATGATCGCGACGAGCTTCCCCTCCTTCATCCCGCTCATGCGCGAGCTCGGCGCCACGATCCAGGATTGAGGGAGCCCATGATCATCGCCATCGACGGCCCCGCCGCCTCGGGCAAGGGAACCCTGGGCCGGCGCCTGGCCGAGCATTACGGCTTCGCCCATCTCGACACCGGCCTCCTCTACCGGGCGGTCGCCCGCGTGCTCATGGACCGGGACATCCCGCTCACCGACCGGGACGCGGCCGCGGAGGTGGCCCGCAACCTCGACGTCGGTCACCTGGAGGACGATGCCCGCCTGCGCGGCGCCGCCATGGGCGAATCCGCCTCCGTGGTGTCGGCCTACCAGCCGGTCCGGGATGCCCTGCTGGCCTTCCAGCGCCAGTTCGGCGCAAAGGAGCCGGGTGCGGTGCTCGACGGCCGGGACATCGGCACCGTGGTCTGCCCCGACGCGGACGTGAAGCTCTTCATCACGGCCACCCCCGAGGAGCGGGCGCGGCGGCGTCACCGGGAGCTGCTGGGCCGGGGCGAGCAGGCGGAATACGAGACGATCCTGGTGGATATCCGCCGCCGGGACGAGCGGGACATGAACCGCAGCACCGCCCCCCTGAAGGCGGCCGCCGACGCCATGACCCTGGACACGACGCATCTGGATGCCGATGGCGCCTTCCAGGCCGCCCTTGACCTGGTGGAGAGCCGGCGAGCGTCGACGACCCGCGCATAAGCCCGTCCCGTGTCATCACCGGCCCAAGGCCGGCCATGACGTGAGGGGGTGGCATCACTAGGTCACACACCCTCCACGTCATCACCGGGCTTGTCCCGGTGATCCCGATACGGTGAAGCGCCGCGCCCCAAAAGATCGGGATGGCCGGCGAGAGCCGGGCGATGACTGGCCGGCCATGACGTGCGGAGGGTGGCAGGAGCGGGTCACATACACACCACGTCATCACCGGGCTCGTCCCGGTGATCCCGCTTTTGAGAGGCGCCGCGCTTCAAGCCATCGGGATGGCCGGCACGAGGCGAGTGATAGCCGGCCGGCCATGACGTGGAGGCTGCCATCACCGGGTGACGCCACCCTCCACGTCATGCCCAAGTCCGACCTCTGGTCCGGGCCCGCCCTTGCCTTACTTTCAGAAGCTGGCACACTTTCATGACCAATCCGGCTCCGAGAAGGAGACACCGATGGTTCGTTCCGGCTTCATCCGCCTCGCCGCAGGGCTGGCCTGTCTCTGCGCGTTTCTGGCTCTTCCGGCCCGGGCGCAGCCGGAGACCGAGGTCGACCTGGCCCTCGTTCTGGCCGTCGACATCTCCTTCTCCATGGATACGGACGAGCAGGCCCTGCAGCGGGAGGGCTTCGCCCAGGCGTTCCGGTCCAAGCTCGTCCATGATGCGATCCGCGGCGGGATGCTGGGCAGGATCGCCGTCACCTACATGGAATGGGCCGGCTCGCCGGACCAGAAGGTGATCGTTCCCTGGACGGTTCTCGACAATTCCGAGAGCCTGATGGCCTTTGCGGACAGGATCTCGTCCACGCCCCTGCGCCGGGCGCAGAGGACCTCGATCTCGAGCGCCATCGATTTCAGCGTGAAGCTTCTCGAGGAGAGCGGCCTCAACGCGACCCGGCGGGTCATCGACGTGTCGGGGGACGGCCCCAACAATCAGGGGCGGCTCGTGATCGAGGCACGGGACGCGGCCCTCGCCAAGGGCATCACCATCAACGGCCTGCCGATCATGCTGCGCCAGCCCGGCTATCTCGACATTCCGGATCTCGACATCTATTACAGGGACTGCGTCATCGGCGGCCAGGGCTCGTTCACCGTTCCGGTGCGGGAGCGCGACCAGTTCATCGAGGCGATCAAGACCAAGATCCTGCTGGAAGTTGCCAACCTGATGCCCGCCCAGCCGCTGATCGAGCGTATCCAGTCCCCTCCGCGCACCAACTGCATGGCCGGCGAGATGCAGTGGCGTGACCGCTGGAGCAATTGAGCGGCCCTGCCCATGAAGCAACTGACGCTGGCGCTCGTGGCCCACGACGCCAAGAAGGACGCCATGGCCGATTTCGTGGCCAGGTATGAGAACGACATCCGGCCCTTCGTCCTGTTCGCCACCGGCACCACCGGCGGGCGTGTCATGGAGCGCTGCCCATCCCTCTCGGTCACGCGGTTGAAGAGCGGCCCGCTCGGCGGCGACCAGCAGATCGGCGCCCTGATCGCCGAGGGAAAGATCGACGCCCTCTTCTTCTTCGTCGATCCGCTCTCGCCCCATCCCCACGACGTGGACGTGAAGGCGTTGATGCGCCTCGCCCTCGTCTACAACATCCCCATGGCGCTGAACCCCGCCACGGCGGAGCGGCTGATCGAGTCGTTCCGGCATTAGAGCACCGGATCCGACCCCAAATGTGGGTCCCCTTTTGGGATCGATGCTCTAGAGCATCGGACGGACCCAGAGGGCCGCGTCAGCGACCCGAAGGGCCACGCCAGTGAAAAGTGGATCCGGTTTTCCGTTCTGACCGATGCTCTCATTCAAGAAGAATGCATCGGATGGATCCCAAAAGTGCAAGTCCACTTTTGGGTCCGATGCTTTAGGTCCCGCGCGGCTTGGCGCGCCGCGTCGGCGGAGCCGTCAGCGGATCCTCGGGCCAGGGATGCTTGGGATACTGCCCGCGCATGTCCGCGCGCACGGCCGCCCAGGAGCCGCGCCAGAAGCCCGGCAGGTCACGGGTGATCTGAATCGGGCGTTGGGCCGGCGACAGCAGGTGCAGGATGAGCGGCGCCCGCCCGGCCGCGATGGTCGGATGCTTGTCGAGGCCGAACAGCTCCTGTACGCGCACGGCCAGAACGGGCCCTTCCTCGGCTCCGTAATCGATCGGGATCTGCGATCCGGTCGGCACTTCCACATGGGTCGGGGCCTCCGTGTCGAGACGCCGCTGCAGGTTCCAGGGCAGGAGCGCGCGCAGGGCCTCGCTCAGGAGATCGGGACCGATGTCGTTCAAGCCGGTTCTGCCGATGAGATGGGGAGCCAGCCACTCCTCGGCCGTCCGGATCAGGGCTTCGTCGGACAGATCGGGCCATTCCTCGCCCTCGGCCTTGCGGAGGAACATCACGCGTTCGCGCCATTGCGCGAGCGCCTTCGACCACGGCAGGGCATCGAGCCCCAGGGACGCGAGACCTTCGGCCAGGGCCCGTGCCGCCTCGTCGGTCGCCGGTACTTTCAGAGGCCGTTCGTTCAGGAGCAGGGCCCCGAGACGGCGGACGCCGCGCGCTCGCAGGGCCCTGGCCTGCCGGTCGAAGGCGACCTCGTCGCGCTGCTCGATCGTCTCGCCGAACAGGCTCTCGATCTCTTCGGGCGACAGGGCGGCGGCCGCCAGAATGCGCGCCGACGCGGCGCCGCCGGCGATTTCGGCAACGGCGAGATAAGGCTCCCGGGCCAGCCGCTCATGCGCCTCGAGCGCGGCGCCGCGCCCATTGGCCATGAGGTACTCGCCCGGCTTGCCCCGCGCCTTCGCGATCCGGTCGGGAAAAGCCAGCGTCAGCAGGGCGCCGAGAGAATGCGGCTCGTCCGAGGGCCGTGCCACGCCGCTCGGTTTGCTCGGCTTCGAATTGCTCCCGAAAGCCGGGTCCCCTT
>NZ_JAMXFI010000044.1:31350-60274 GCF_025460875.1 Microvirga yunnanensis | reverse complement strand
GGCGGAGGATGCCATGACGTGGGGAGGCTATCACCACCCGCTCACACAACCCTCCCACGTCATCACCGGGCTCGTCCCGGTGATCCCGGTCGGAAGAGCGCCGCGCTTCGAACAATCGGGATGGCCGGCACAAGGCCGGCCATGACGTGTGGTGGGTGTTGTCACAGGACCGGGTGTTCACCCTCCCCCTGTCATCACCGGGCGTGTCCCGGTGATCCCGATCGTCTGAAGCGCCGAGCGCATCCTGCGGACAGGAGGGGGCCACGCTCGTGACCCGAACGATGCGCCAGCCAAGAGAAACGATGCGCCAGCCAAGAGAGGAGCATCGGATCCGATGCCAAAACGGGGTCCACTTTTCCCGCCCGATGCTCGAGCCCGGCGGATCGGGCCCGAATGCGGTGCCGTGTTTGGCCCGGCCCTTTAGGCATTTATCCAGCCTGTTCGACGCGCCGGGCCTCGATCTGATCGAGCGCGTCGACGACCGCCTCGAAGGTCAGCAGGATGGAGGCGTGGCGAGCCTTGTAATCCCTCAACGGTTCCAACACCTTGAGCTCCTCCCACTTGCCCTGGGGCGCCTCCCCGCCGGCCTTGAGCAGACGACTTGCCGCATCGCGCACCCCGCGAAGCTCCTCTATGGTCGCGCCGATTATATTCCGGCCCATGATGGACGACGAGGCCTGGCCCAGCGCGCAGGCCTTCACCTCATGGGCGAAAGCCGTCACGACATCGTCTTCAAGCTTCACATAGACAGTCACGGTCGAGCCGCAAAGCTTGGAATGCGCGGTCGCGGACGCATCGGGGTCGGGCAGCCGGCCCAGATGGGGGATATCGGCCGCGAGCTCGAGAATGCGCCGGCTGTAGATGTCGTTCAACATGACGGCCGTGAGATGACGGTTGGGAATGTGCACATATACCTATATAAGCCCTGTGAAAGAGTTCTGCGACAGCGGTTGCCGCAGGATTGTCCGGAAAGAGAATAGAAACCGCTGGGCGCCGAAGCTTCCTCGGTTCAAAAGTTGAGAAATGAGGCTCCACGTGAGTGATGTGGTTAAGTCCCTGTCGACGCGTCTGAGTACACCTGTCGACAAGCCCGGTGTTCCGTCGCGGGAGGAAGCCGAAGCGGCCGTCCGCACCCTGCTCCGCTGGGCCGGCGACGACCCGACCCGCGAGGGCTTGCAGGATACCCCGAAACGGGTTGCCAAGGCCTTCAAGGAATTCTACTCCGGCTACGGGGAGGATCCGTCGGAAATCCTCGACAAGATCTTCGCCGAGGTCGAAGGTTATGACGACATCGTGCTCGTGCGCGACATTCCCTTCTACTCCCATTGCGAGCACCACATGGTGCCGTTCTTCGGCGTGGCGCATGTGGCCTATTACCCCACCAAAGGCGTCGTCGGGCTGTCGAAGCTCGCCCGTCTGGTCGACGCCTATGCCCGCCGCCTGCAGACGCAGGAGACCATGACGTCTCAGATCGCCAAGGCCATGGTCGATGCGCTCGAGCCCCGCGGCGTCGCGGTCATGATCGAGGCCGAGCACATGTGCATGTCCATGCGCGGCATCCAGAAAGCCGGCGCCCTGACGCTCACCACCCAGTTCACCGGAATCTTCAAGGAGGATCCGGCCGAACAGGTGCGCTTCCTGACCCTCGTTCGCGGCGGTCGGGGCTGAGGCCTGCCATGGGCACGACCCCGACCGGCCTCTTTCCCGCACCCGGCTCCAAGGCGGAGCTCGAGGAGGGAACCGTCCTGTCGCCCCGCTTCGGGCCTGACGGGCTGATCACCTGCGTCACGACGGACGCGACCACCGGCGAGATCCTGATGGTCGCGCACATGAACGCCGCGGCCCTCGCCAAGACCCTCGAGACCGGCGAAGCCTGGTACTGGTCCCGCTCGCGGGGCGAGCTCTGGCACAAGGGCGCGACGAGCGGTCAGATCCAGACCGTCACGGAGATGCGGGTCGACTGCGATCAGGACGCCCTGCTCATGAAGGTGCAGGTGGCCGGCGACGGCGGCTGCTGCCATACGGGACGCCGCTCCTGCTTCTACCGGAGGATCGAGACCTCCGGCGATGGTCCCCGCCTCGTGATCGATTGAGCCGGCAGCCCTTCCAAAAATCGAGGGCTGCCATCCCCCTTGAAGCGGGTGCAGTCTGCACCTGCTCGGGTTAGGAAAGCCCGATGACACGACGTGACCTTCTCCCCGCGCGGCTGGCGGCCAGCGCGCTCTTCTTCGGCAACGGGTTCGGCATCGGCACCTGGGCGGCCCAGCTTCCCCGGTTCAAGGAATCCCTCGGCCTGTCGGACGGCCAGCTCAGCCTCGGGCTGCTGGCCTTCTCCCTCGGCGCGGTGGCGCTCATGCCGATCATTGGCTGGGCCGTGACGGTGGTCGGCAGCCGCACCATGACGGTCGCGGCGGCGTTCTCGTTCGCAGCCGCCCTGGTGCTTCCCGGTCTCGCGCCCTCCCTGAGCCTGTTCGTGGCCGCCGCCCTCGTGGCCGGGGCCTGCAACGGCACCATGGACATCGCCATGAACACCAATGCCACCGTGGTCGAGAAGGCCTGGGGCTCGGCGATCATGTCGTCCTTCCACGCCTATTTCAGCCTCGGGGGGCTGGCCGGGGCCGGAGCCTCGGGCCTTCTCATCGCGCTCGATGTCGGGATCGTCCCGACCTTGCTCGTCTCCTGCCTCGGGATGGCCCTGCTCTTCCTGCCGGCCGCCTTCTGGACCCTCGGGGAGCGCGAACGTCCCAGCGAGGGCCACGGCTTCGCCTGGCCCAGGGGGAGCGTGCTCCTTCTGGCCGTGCTCGCCATGTTCTGCTTCATCGTCGAGGGCGCCATGGTCGACTGGACGGCCATCTATCTCCAGACCGTCGCCGGCGCGAGCCTCGAGGCGGCGGTGACGGGCTTCGCCGCCTTCTCGCTTGCCATGACGGTCTGCCGCTTCATGGGCGACTTCGTCGTCCGGCATCTCGGCCGCATCCGGACCCTGCAGCTCGGCGGCCTGCTCTCGGCCTTCGGCCTGGCCCTCGCCATGCTCCTGCCCCAGCCCCTGCCCGCCTCGGTCGGCTTCGCCCTCGTCGGCGTCGGCCTCGCCAACGCGGTGCCGGTGCTGTTCAGCGCCGCGGGACAGATGAAGGATCTTCCGCCCAGCATGGGCGTCGCCATGGTGGCAACTCTGGGGTATGGCGGCCTCCTGCTCGGCCCACCGCTGATCGGATTCGGGGGCGAAATCTTCGGCCTGCGCGCCATGCTGGGCCTCCTGATCGCCTTTGCCTTCATCATCATCATTTTGTCGCAGCGCGCTTTGAAGCGCTCCACTGTTCAGTTTTCCTGAACCAGTCCTAATTGAAACTTGAGGGCACCCTTCATGCGGCTTTCACGGAAGGCTGGCACGAACGGGACGGGATGCCTTGGAGTCGATCAATGTTGTGGGACGGGATTGCCTGGCGCAGCGCCGGTTCAGGGGGTGGCGGAGGAGCGGTCGAGACCAAGCCTCCGGCCGAACGCGATCCCCGAGCGAAGGCAAGGATCGGCCTGGCGCTGGGCGGAGGCGCCGCCCGCGGCTGGTCCCATATCGGCGTCCTGCGGGTCCTCGCCGAGGCCGGCATCGTGCCGGACGTGATCGCCGGCTCCTCGATCGGCGCCGTGGTCGGCGGCTGCTACGCGGCCGGCAAGCTCGACGAACTCGAGGCCTTCGCCCTGTCCCTGACCAAGCGGCGCGTCATGGGGCTCCTCGACTTCCATTTCAGCGGCGCCGGCCTGATCGCCGGCGGGCGCCTGCAGCGCCTCCTCGACCAGGACCTGATGGACCGCCGGGTCGAGACCCTGCCGGTCAAGTTCTGCACCATCGCGACCGAACTCGTGAGCGGCCATGAGATCTGGCTGACGCGCGGCCCTCTGGTCCAGGCCATGAGGGCCTCCTACGCCCTGCCGGGCGTGTTCGATCCCGTGATGATCGGCGGCCGCTGGCTCATGGACGGCGCCCTCGTGAATCCCATCCCCATCACGGCTGCCCGGGCGCTCGGCGCCGACATCGTCATCTGCGTGAACCTCAACGGCGAGGTGCGCGTGCGCGGCACCGTGATCCAGTCCTACGACGCGGGGACGAGCGACGAGCAGGAGATCGAGGAAGCGATCGACGAGGCGCCCCGCCGCTGGGGCATCTTCCCGGGGCATCGCGGGGACAAGCCGCGCAAGCCGAACGCGCCGGGCCTCGCCACCGTGATGGTGGACGCCTTCAACATCACCCAGGACCGCATCGCCCGTTCGCGGCTCGCCGGGGATCCGCCCGACATCATGGTGGCGCCCAAGCTCGCCAAGATGGGCCTGTTCGAGTTCCACCGGGCCCGGGAGTGCATCGCCCTGGGTCGGCAGGCCACCGAGCGCGCCCTGCCGGATATCCTCGAACTGCTCCAGGAGACGCAGGCGACCTGATCAGGCGGTCGCGATGTATTCCTTGATCGCCTGAGCTTCCGCCTCGACCTCCTCGAGCCGCAGCTTCACTACGTCTCCGATCGACACGATGCCGGACAGGCGCCCGCCTTCGACCACGGGGATGTGCCGGAACTTCTGCTGGGTCATGAGTTCCATCACGTCGTTGATGGAGGTTTCGCCCGTGCAGGTGACCACCTTCTCCGTCATGAAGCGGGAGACCGGCTCGTCCAGGGCCTTGGCCCCATGGGCCGCGACGGCGCGCACGATGTCGCGCTCCGAGATGATGCCGGCGACCGGCCGATGAGCGTCCACGATGAGTAGGGCACCAATTCTGCGCTCCGCGAGAACCCCGGCGGCTTCGCTCAAGGATCGGCCCGGCTCGATGGTGGCAACCTCGCGGCCCTTGAGCGAAAGGATTCGATTGACGATCATTCATTCCCTCCCGTTGTGCGAACGACGAGGACCGTCAGCCCTCGCCTTCGCAAGGCTGATCCTGAGGGCGCGCCCCATGACAGCGGGGCGAAAACCCTCCATCAGCCTTACGATGATTGGGGCAAACCATGTCGGTTTCAAGCCGAGATGCGGCCGGGCCGGGCCGGGAGCGGGTCCACAAGAGGGAAAATGAGAAGCCCGGCCAGGAAGCCGCCGAGATGCGCCTCCCAGGCGATGCTCGCATCCATCATCCCCAGCGGTTGGACGAAGGCGAAGATGTAGTTCGCGGCGAACCAGATCCCGAGGAAGATCAGGACCTGCCGGTTGCGCACCATGTGTCCGAGGGTTTCGCGCGGCCGCTCGTGCGGCTGGGTCAGGCGTCCTTCCCGGTGCCACGAGGCCGGGGCGAACATGAACCAGGAGGCGGCCGCCATCAGCCCGGACACGGCCCCGGACGCGCCGATCATCGGCAGCACCTGGAAGGGGTTCATGACCGCGTACACGATGGCCCCGCACACGGCGGCGGCCGCCGACAGGACGAGGAACCGGCCGGCGCCGCAGCGCCTGACGATCGGCGTTCCGAAGGCGGCGAGCCAGACGCCGTTGATCAGCACATGGGCCCAGGAGCCGTGCAGGAACGCATAGGTCAACGCCGTCCAGGGCCGCGCCTCGTCCGGGGCCAGCACGTATTGCGCCAGGGCCATCATGGGCGTGACCGTATCGTCCGGGGCGCCGTCCCGCAGGGACTGCACGATCTCCTCGACCTGCACGCCCCCGAAGGCGACGGCCCAGCGCGCCGGGATGACGGCCCAGTCGATGACGACCGTGAAGTCGGTTTCATCGGACAGAAGCATCCGGACGCCGTGGATGCCGATCAGCACCGCCAGGCACAGGCTGATGGTGGCCGGCAGGTTGAGAATCGGCTCGCGGACGCGGGGCGGGTTTGGAGACATGACGCGCTTTTCGTCTGGCCGCCGCCCGGGATCCCGGTGCCGGCGGCGTTCGGTTGATGGCCTGACTAGCGCCAATCCGGGTCGGCCGTCGAGAGAAACCCGCGGCCTGGCAGTTCCAAGGCGCACCGGCCGCCCCCCGCCCTGGCCCCGCAAACTTTTTGTTAACCATGTTGGAACCGCTCGGGCCGCGACGCGTTAACTCACCTTTTACTTTCCGCTTGAGCCGAAAATGCAACCATGTCAGTTTGGTTAAAAGAACGTTAACCGGCTGGTGGGGCATGCGGAAGGTTTATTTCAAGAACGGCCTTTTCTGTGGCGTAAATGAGAAGCCTGCCTCCATCGGCACCATCGTCAAATCAGCGCTCCTCGCCCTGTCGCTCCTGCTCGCCGGCACCGCCGCCCAGGCTCAGACCCTGGCCGCCCTGCCCGTTTCGAGCGCTCCGATCACGAGCATGGGCGCCGCCAAGCCGCTCCAGGGCTGGTCGCAATTCTGCGAAACCTTTCGGTCCGAATGCGTCGTGAACACGGCCGAGCCGGACACGATCGACCTGACGCCCCAGGCCTGGAAGACCATCGTGTCGGTGAATCAGCGCGTGAATTCGACCATCAAGGCGGTGACGGATGCCGACCATTGGGGCGTCGTCGACGTGTGGGGTTTCCCCGACGACGGCCGCGGCGACTGCGAGGATTTCCAGCTCCTGAAGCGCAAGCTCCTCGCCGAGGCGGGTCTTCCCCGCCGCGCCATGCGGATGACGGTCGTGATCGACGAACTGGGCGAAGGCCACGCGGTCCTCATGGTCCGCACCAACCGGGGCGACTTCGTCCTCGACAACAAGACCTCGTCGGTCCTGCCCTGGCACCGCACCGGCTACGTCTACATCAAGCGCGAGAGCCAGGACACGATCGGCTGGGTGTCGCTCGGCGGCATCGTGTCGTCGCCGACCACCACGGCGAATCGGTAAGACCGGCGGAGTGTCCGTGTTCGGCGTGAGCCGGCGCCGACCCTCCCTGCCTCCGCGACATTGCCTCTTCGCGAGGACGTCGGAGAATCGCGACCGACGAAACACGAAGCGGGAATCAATCGACCCGCCGCATTCCCTTCTCGAACCGCTTCCAGTTGTCCACGTAGTTCCGGGCCGACCAGCGCAGCCGCTCGATCGCGTCCGCGTCGAGCACGCGGATGGCCTTGGCCGGCGCGCCGACGATGAGGGAATTGTCGGGAAATTCCTTGCCTTCCGTCACCAGGGCATGGGCGCCCACCAGGCAGTTCGCCCCGATGCGGGCATGGTTGAGAACCGTCGCGCCCATGCCGATCAGAGAGTTCTCGCCGACCGTGCAGCCGTGCAGGATCGCCTTGTGACCGATGGTGCAGCCCGGCCCGACGGTCAGCGGCGCCCCCATGTCGGTGTGGAGCAGAGCCGCTTCCTGGATGTTGGTCCCCTGGCCGATGTCGATGAGTTCGTTGTCGCCGCGCAGCACGGCGCCGAACCAGATTCCCACGTCGCGCCCCAGCCGCACCTTGCCGATCACATGGGCGTCGGGAGCGATCCAGAACCCGCCGGGCTCGGGCAGGATGGGCGAGATGGCGTCGAGGCTGTAGATCGGCATCGCGGGTCCGCAGGGAAGAACAGCAGAACCCCGGTGAGGTTCTGCTGCGGGAAAGCCGGTCAGTCCTCGAGGTCCGTGTCGAGGATCGCCATGGTGAAGTTGTAGGAGCGGTCTCCGTCCTCGTCGTCGACGAAGAGAACGCCGACGAATTCCTCACCGATGTAAACTTCCGCCGAGTCGGTCTTCTTCGGGCGACCGACCACGCGGATCGAGTGGTTCGCAAAGCTCTGGCGCAGATAGCGCTCGACTTTAGCCATCTCGGTCTTGTCCACTACAGGTCCTTTCTTGATGTCACGGATGCTGCACTTGCCATGCCGGGCAAACGCGAGCAAGCGGCGATAGGTCCCTGGAGGGCGGCTTTGCTCAGATTCCATCCGCCTCGGAGAAGCAGTGGTTCATGGACCGGGACGGCTCCTCGCATCCGGCCGCGCCGACGACCTTGGCCGGAACCCCGGCCACCGTGGCGTTCTGGGGCACGGGCTTGAGAACCACCGATCCGGCGGCGATCCGCGCGCAGGAGCCGACCTCGATATTGCCGAGGATCTTCGCCCCGGCGCCGATGAGCACGCCCTGGCGGATCTTGGGATGCCGGTCCCCGCGCTCCTTGCCGGTGCCCCCGAGGGTCACGTCCTGGAGCATCGAGACGTTGTCCTCGATGACCGCGGTGGCGCCCACCACCAGCCCGGTGGCATGGTCGAGGAAGATGCCCCGGCCGATCCGGGCGGCCGGGTGGATGTCGGTCTGGAACGTGTCGGACGAGCGGCTCTGGAGATAGAGGGCGAGATCCTGCCGTCCCCGGGACCACAGCCAATGGGCCAGCCGGTGAGTCTGGATGGCGTGGAAGCCCTTGAAGTAGAGCACGGGCTCGAGCGCCCGGGTGACCACCGGGTCGCGGTCGATCACCGCGCTGATGTCGGCCCGCATGGACGCCCCGATGGCCGGGTCATGCTCCACCGCCTCGAGGAAGATCTGCTCGATGATGTCCGCGGGAACGGCCGCATGGCCGAGGCGCGAGGCCACCCGATGGATGACCGCGGCCTCCAGGCTCGGCTGATGCAGGATCGCGCTGAGCATGAGGCCCGCGATGGCCGGCTCGGCCTGAACGACGGCCTCGGCCTCGGCGCGAAGACGATTCCAGATCGGATCGACCGTTCCGGCGATGACGTCCGAGGCTTCGGGCTTCAGGCGCGTTTGGGTCATGATAGTCTCCTTGCCGACTCCGCTATCGCTTCGGGATAGATAAGAAGCCTAGCCTTTTTACCACAGATGCAAGCGTGCCATGACTTACTCTTTTTCTCCCGCCACTTCCAAACTCGGCGTATCCCTCTCGGGGGGTATCGCGACCCTCGCCATCGACAATCCGTCCAAGCACAACGCGCTCGACCTCGAGATGTGGCAGGCCTTTCCCGGCCTCATGGCGGCCCTCGGCCGCGACCCCGAGGTCCGGGTGGTGGTGGTCCGGGGCGCGGGCGGCGAATCCTTCGCATCCGGGGCCGATATCGGCGAGTTCTCGACCCTGCGCGCCGATGCGGAGGGCGGACGGCGCTACGAGGCCGTCAACGAGGCCGCCTTCTGGGCCGTGGCCCATTGCGCGAAGCCTGTCATCGCCATGATCCGCGGCTTCTGCCTGGGCGGAGGCTTCGGCCTCGCCCTCTCCTGCGACCTGCGCGTCGCCTCCGAGAGCGCCGTGTTCGGCATCCCGGCGGCCCGGCTCGGGATCGGCTATCCGCCGGGCGCCATGAGGCTCGTGACCGCGGCCGTGGGGGCCCCGGCGGCCAAGGACCTGTTCTTCACCGCGCGGCGGATCGACGCCCGGGAGGCGGCGCGCCTGGGCGTGGTGCAGCGGGTGGTGCCTGACGGGCAGCTGGAGGACACGGTCCTGGCGCTCGCCGAGGCCATTGCCGGGAACGCCCCGCTGACGATCCGGGCCGCCAAGGCGGCCATCGACCGGGCGGTCGGCGTGGCGCACCCGGACGTGGATCCGGTCGCCCTCGCGGACCGGTGTTTCGACAGCCTCGATGCCGCCGAGGGCCGCAACGCCTTCCTGGAGAAGCGCCAGCCGGTCTTCACCGGCCGTTAGGGTCCGTTGAACCACCCCGTGATGGCCGGCTTTGTGCCGGCCATCCCGATCGGAGAAGCGCTCTGCCTCGGACAATCGGGATCACCGGGACAAGCCCGGTGATGACGAGAGCAACGGCCCTGACCCGCCCTCACGTCTCCCGGCGATAGACGAAATAGCGCCCTTCCGGCACGCCGGTCTCGGCCGAGACGTCCCGGCAGGACGGCATCGGGAAGGCCCGGTCGCCGAGCAGGATGCCGCCCGGCCGCAGGAGGGCTTCGAGGAGCGGCGCCAGGCGCCGGGCGAGGCTGGCGTTCGCCGCCTCGTCGCCGGACCCGATATCGATGTGGATCAGGGCCGCCCCACCCGCCCCGTGCCGCGCGGTGAAGGGCGGCAGGGTGTCGAAGAGGTCGCCCACCACCAGGTAGCCCTCGGGCGGATAGCAGTCCGGGTGGGCGGCGGGCGCGCGCTCGAACACGTGGATGTCCCGCCCCGGCAGGCGGGCGCGCAGGTGATCGTAGGTGCGTCCGTTCCCGAGGCCGATCTCGAGCACGAGGCCCGTGGGGTCGATCGCCCGGGCGGCCCAGTCGAGCAGGTCGCGCTGGGCGGTCAGGCGCCGGATGGCGCTGTCGAGGCGGGTCATGGACGGTTCCTCATGGGCGTCTCCCGGTCACGGCCGGCGGGCCAGGAAGTCGAGCACGCCCTGCTTGTGCACCTTGTCGCCCACCGCGAGGTTGTGGTCGCGGCCCGGGATGTCGAGGGCGGTCGCGCCGGGGATCAGCGCCGCCAGCGCCGGGCCGGAGCCCGCCACGTCGTCGGCCGTGCCGACCGACACCAGGGTCGGCAGCCGGATCGACGCCACCTCGGCCGGGGTGAGCACCTGCCGCGAGCCGCGGATGCAGGCGGCGAGCGCCCGGCGGTCGCTCCGGTTCTGGTCCGCGAAGGCGCGGAACATGCGCTGCATCGGGTCGGTCAGGTCGTCGAGGGACGGAGCCTCCATGGCGTCCGCGATG
The DNA here is from genome assembly GCF_025460875.1 of Microvirga yunnanensis. Classification (NCBI taxonomy): domain Bacteria; kingdom Pseudomonadati; phylum Pseudomonadota; class Alphaproteobacteria; order Hyphomicrobiales; family Methylobacteriaceae; genus Microvirga; species Microvirga yunnanensis. Next base: position 49,778 of record NZ_JAMXFI010000044.1, on the reverse strand, counting down.
CCGAGCGGCAGGCCGACGCCCTCCACCAGGTGGATGCCCAGGCCCCCGAGCAACATGGAGCGCATGCGGTCCGGCGTGGCGATGGCCATGTGGGCGGCGATGCGCGCCCCCATGGAATAGCCCATCACGTCGGCCCGCGGGATGCCGAGATGGTCGAGCAGCCGGCGCCCGTCCTCGGCCATGCGGTAGGAATCGTAGGCCGCGGGCTCGTAGAGCTTCTCGCTCTCCCCGTGGCCGCGGTTGTCGAAGGCGATCACCCGGTAGCCGGCCCGCGTCAGGGTTTTCACCCACAGCGTGTTCACCCAGTTCACCGCATGGGTCGAGGCGAAGCCGTGGATGAGAAGGATCGGCTCGCCCGCGCCCTCGTGGGGCGGGACGTCGATATAGGCGATGCTCACGCCGTCGGAATTGAAGTAGCGCATGGAGTCCAAGGGAGGTTGCCGGATGGCGCGCACCCTAGCGCATCGCGCGAAAAAGTGGACCCGGTTTTTCCACGCCCCGACGATGCGCGGCGCGGGGAGCGCCGACACGTCTGCCGCCTCGGGGGGCCACCAGGACCGGCGCGGCCGCAACAGCCCCCGTCATGGCGCTCCTCCCCGTCACGGCCGGGCCCGTCCGGTCCGTCACATGGCCTCACTGACACTCTCCACGTCATGGACGGGCTTGTCTCGGCCATCCCGATACAGTGGGGCGCCGCGCTTCACCGGATCGGGATCACCGGGCCAAGCCCGGTGATGACGTGGAGGGTGGCATGAGGCGGTGACAACACCCTCCCCACGTCATGGCCGGCCTTGTGCCGGCCATCCCGATACTGAAAGGCGCTGCGTTTCAGACAAGCGGGATCACCGGGAGGAGCCCGGTGACGACGGGGAGATTGGCAGGATCCGCCATCCCGAAACGGCCGAGGGCTCCGTCCACGGAGCGGGGGGGGGGGTCCGGGGCGGGTCTCGGATGCGGAAAAAGCCTCTAGGCGCATGGGCGATCGGCCATTATGGTGCGCGCGCATTTCATCCCTCGCGAGCACCATAATGGCCGACAAAGGCACTCCGCACTTCCACAACGATCCGGGCGTTCCCGTCATTCACGTGGGCTCGAAGGAGTTCATGTGCATCGGGGCGACGCCGCCCTTCGATCACCCGCACATCTTCATCGACATGGGCTACGACAGCGAGACCGTGTGCTCCTATTGCTCGACCCTGTTCAAGTACGATTCGTCCCTCAAGGCCGACGAGGCCCGCCCGGCCGAATGCGTGTGGGAGCCCGATTTCGCGACCTCTCCCGCCTCGCGCTGACCCGGCCGTGCCCGCCCGAACGATGCCCGGCCCGGCCGCCCCTGCAAGGTCCGAGCTCCGCGAGCCGGTCCCGCGCCCGCCTTCGAGGTTCTGAATGACCGGCCTGTCGATTGCGGTCGTGGGCGCCGGCATCGGCGGCCTGACGGCGTCCCTGGCGCTCGCCCGGCAGGGGCATGCGGTCACGCTCATCGAGCGCCGGACCGGCTTCTCCGAGGTCGGGGCCGGCCTCCAGCTTTCGCCCAATGCCAGCCGGATCCTGATCCGGCTCGGGCTCGGGGCCGCCCTGCGCCGGGTCGCGACCGAGCCACGGCGCGTCGTGGTGCGCGCCATCCGGTCCGGCGAGCCCATCGGCCAGGTGGCCCTCGGGGCCTTCCTGCGCGAGCGCTTCGAGGCGCCCTACTGGGTCGTGCACCGGGCGGATCTCCAGACAATCCTCCTCGATGCGGTCCGGTCCGAGCCGGGCGTCCGGCTCGTCATGGGCCGCAGCGTCGAGACCGTGGAGGACGGGCCCGGCGAAGCCCGCCTCGCCTGGGTGTCGGCCGGCGGCGCGCGGGAGACCCATGCGGCCGACCTGATCCTCGGCGCCGACGGGGTCTGGTCGAAGGTCCGCCGGGCCCTGGGCGACAACAGCCCCCCGGCCTATCGCGGCCATGTCGCCTGGCGCGCCACCCTGGCCCGGGATGCGGTGCCGGCGGAACTCGCCGGCGACGAGACCGGCCTCTGGCTCGGCCCGAAGGGCCACGTGGTGCATTACCCGATCGCCGGCGGACGGCTCGTCAACGTGGTGGCCGTCGAGCGCACCGCCACGCCGGTGGACGGCTGGGCGGCGCCGGGCCACCGGGACGCGCTCCTCGGGCATTACGCCTCGGCCGCCCCGGCCCTGCGGGCGCTCCTGTCTGGGCCGAGGGAATGGCTGCGCTGGTCCCTGTTCGACCATCCGGCCGGGCGCCTCGCCGGGGGGCGGATCGCCCTTCTGGGGGATTGCGCCCACCCGGTCCTGCCCTTCCTGGCGCAGGGCGCGGCCCTTGCCATCGAGGATGCCGCCACCCTGGCGTCCCTCCTCGGGCCGGAGCGCCCCGACCTCGCCCGGGCTCTCGCCTCCTACGAGGCGCAGCGTCTCGCCCGCGTCCGGCGCGTGCAGCGCGAGGCGCGCCGGAACGGGCGCGTCTACCATGCGGGCGGCCTGGTGGCGTTCGGGCGCAACCAGGTCATGCGCCGCCTCGGGCCCGAGGGCATGACGCGCCGCTACGACTGGCTCTACGGCTTCCGCGCGCCGGAGTGACCGGGGCGACATTTGCGAGCAGGCGGGTTGCCGGTCCAAGCTCGACCGTCTAAGTAGCTCTCAGGCCCGCATGACGAAATTGGTAGACGTAACGGACTTAAAATCCGTGGCCTTCGGGTGTGCCGGTTCGAGTCCGGCTGCGGGCACCACTCCCACGACGTTCTCTCGGATCGTCGCTCGACATGCGCGATGCGCGTGTGTGAACGCACCGCCATGAGAACGCTTCAGGAGCATCCTGATCGTGTCGTTATCGCCCATCTCTGGTTTCGAGGAGAAGGACAGTGACCACGAGAGGTTCTCGGCTATCCAGCGCAGCACTCCGCGCCATCGACGACGGTCCGACCCTGGAGCGGCGTCGCATCCCGATCTCCCTGTGCGTTGCGGGGACCGCCGTGGCGATGAACCTTCTCGCGGCCGTCCTGTCGCTGCTTGCCCTCTCCGTCTCCTGACGGCCGCGGAGGCCCCGATTCGCCTGCCAATGGGGGTGGACATGAAGCGCGTGAAACAGGTGTGCGCCGCTCTCGGGTTCATCGGCCTCAGCTCCGGCGCCGTCGGCCAGACGCGTCTGCTGACGTCCGACATGGCCTGCAACCAGGCTCAACGGCTTGTCGCCGCTCAGGGCGCGGTCGTTCTCCACACGGGCGCCAACACCTACGACCGGTATGTGGCGTCCGGCTCCTATTGCGGGCTCGGGGAGACGCCCGGGCCCGGCTGGGCTCCGACGCGGGATGTCGCCCGGTGCCTGGTCGGATCCCGCTGCGTGTCGATCAGCCGGGGCAGCGGCCCCTGAGGCCGCGTGGCCTGCCGGCCATTCCCGTGAGCCCTGAACCCGTGCAGGGCGGTCCGAACCCGCCGCTCGGCTCGCGCACGGATGGGCATCGGCAACGGGGATTCCGAACATTCGACGGATGGCTGCCGAGCGGATCCGTTTGGATCCAAGGCGCCGGGCCTGTGAGGCAGTTCACAGCGACGGGCGCGGGTTTGCGTCACCTTTCGTGCCGTTCGGTGGTCGAGAGGAGGACGCCATGACCATGATGCATTCTCGCCGGAAGGAGCGCGAACCCGTGTCGCGGCCGTTTCCCTTATCGGTTGCCCTGCTGTTCATCGTCGCGGGCATCAACGTCGCCGCCACGATCCTCTCGCTCCTGGCCTCGGCTCAAGGATGACGACGGCCGGCATCGTGCCGTCGTCGGATCAGACGGGATCGCGTCGGCGCGCAGATCAGCTCAGCCGCCGGACCTCCTGGAACTCTCCCGCCGACCGTGCGGTGTCCTTGAGGTTTCCGGTCGCCCACATGGCGGCCTGGGTGCGGTTGGCCACGCCGATCTTGCGCAGGATCGCCTTGACGTGGACCTTGATCGTCGCCTCGGTGATGTCGAGCTTCCGGGCGATGACCTTGTTCGGATCGCCTCCCATCAGGGATTGCAGGATCACCGTCTCGCGGGGCGACAGCTTTTGAGCCTTCGGATCGGGGGCCCGGTGCTCGGACAACGGGATGATCTCGGCCGAGGCGGGTTGCGTCAGCTCCCTGTCGAGCAGAGCCCGAACCATGGAACCGGGCAGGACCCGCTCCCCCAGCATGGTCAGTTCAAGAGACTTGATCAGGACCTCCCGGGCGCTCGTGGCGAGGCAGAAGCTGTCGACGCCACCCGAGACCGCCGCGTGGACGGCCTGGCCGTCGAACTGATTGGCAATGGCCACGACGCGCGCGGCAGGATTCCGGCCCTTGGCCTCCTGGACGAATTCGAGCGCCTGTGCGAGGGACCCGGTGGCGTCCACGATGTAGAGGACGGGGTCCGAGCGCGTAGCTGCGAGCCCCGGCGCGCTGGATTCGATCACATCGAAGCACGTTCCCGACAAGAGTTGTGCAAGCCCAGCCCTCAGAAGGGCATTGCCGCAAAGCAACTCTGTTGCGAATTTCCGAGTAGAAGTTAATGTATCGTTATAGCACGGCGCATCAAACACCATGTCATTCCCAGAATGATCGTCGACCATTACTTGCCCCTCCGATTAAACTCTACGCCATCCGCCCGTTCTGATTTATCAGCACTGAAAGATCTAAGTTGATCAAGAGACGGGAGCCCTCTCTAATCACTAAGAGGTACGTATTACTCCCTAAGGGCGCCCTGGGATAAAGCTCGTGTTAAGGTTTTTCGGCACCGGCCGGAGCCGGGATCGCTGCCGAGAGATTCGAGGCGCCGGCTCCTCAACGCTGACGACATCGGGTCGCTCCGGCCGACTCCTTGGGATTACCGCCTTGGAGCCCTGGTTTTAACCCGCAAGCTTAGAGGGCGTCGATTGCCGGCTCTCGGGCCCGGGCGATATTCTTCTCAACGGTGACTCGGAAGGCTGGAGGGGGAACATGCCGCTCGACGAAGACGCTTTGATGAATCCATGTTCGGCGAGGAGCAACCAGGTCGGGATGATCACGGAGAATGACTTGAAGATACTTTGGGTCGCACGCACCCTGACCAACATCGATTTCCAGTATGGCGAAGACATCTTGCATCTCAGCCGCTGCGCGATGGAAGCCGAGCAGAAAAGCTATATCGAAAGGCAATTGCACCTTAAGTATTGCGAGCGCCGGGAGCCGTACCAGAGGCTGCTGGAGAGCCTCCGGGCCTGAAGGCACCGCACGGGACGGCTCAATAAAAGAGGCCCCTGGGGGGCCTCAGTTTCTCAGAGGGAGCAACCAACGCTGTCGATCACGGGTCACTCTCCCGCGGTCCGGCCCGTTGGTCAATTCACGTATCCTTACGGACCGTGACGATCGTGATCACAGGATCGACGGAGCCATGATGGCCGCCCCGCGCCCCTGCGGCTCGTGAGCCCGTTCAACGATCGGCCGGGGACGTCTCGGGGGACGCTCCCGGACGTTCGATCTTGGTCTCGTGGAAACGGCGGACCATGTCGCTGCCGATGCTCGTTTTCAAGTTGCTCGCAAGCTGGTCGCGGCTCGCCGCATAGCAATCCTGCATGGCGAAACTCTCATTGGCCCTGGGATTGTAGAACCGCCTCTCCGTGCGATTATACGTCCAGGGCTCGTCACTGCAGTTTCGCCCATAGGCTCCGACCGTGTTCTCCGTGACCGTCCATTTGAGGCTGGAATTGGGGCATTGGCCCTCATACTGTCCGCTATAGGCGCCGATGCGGGGATAGCAGCTCGTCTGGGCGTGGACCACGCCGAGCCCAGCCAGGAGAAGTGCAGCAGACAGAATCGCTCGGGCCATGAGGTCGTCCAGTGGCGTGATGCCTGTGATTAGCAGCAAATGGCGCACGGGAAAACCTGGGCGCCAGCCGGAGGGCGGCTTCGAGCGCTTAGAGCATCGGACGGGAAAAGTGGACCCACTTTTGGGATCAGATCCGATGCTCATCTCCTGAAGCAGCGCACCGTCCGACGCGAAAAACCGGGTCCACTTTCTCGCACGGTGCGCGAGAGCATCGGACCCAAAAGTGGCCCCACTTTTGGGATCGATTCCGATGCTCCACTCTTGGCTGGCGCACCGTTCGACGCGAAAAACCGGGCCCACTTTTTCGCACGGTGCGCTAGGCTGCCGCTCAGCGGCTCGTCCAGGCGCGCAGGGCGAGGATCGGCGTCAGAATGGGCCAGCCGAAGCCCGCGATGAGGATGTGATCGAGTCCGACCCCCTCCTCCCCGTCGATCATCGTCGACACTGCCAGCAGCAGGATCACACCGCACAGATAGACCATCAGAACTTCACGCATGAACCCAGCCCGCCTTCGTCATTATGGTCGAGCTTTGACCCAGGCCCGGCGCGAATCCAATGCGACCGGCGGTCGCCTCGCGGTTCGGGAGCGGGCATTGCGGGCGCGGGCGAAGGCGAAGGACGATCTGCCGGACGCGGGCGACGGGCCGGGCGCAACCGAAAGTTTCTTCTTTTCCATAAACTTAGCCGCAACCCTCCCGGGCTTTTCCCGTTCTCCGGCTCGAAGGTGAGAAACCAAAGGAGAAACAGGATGCCAAAGCGGCACCAACCTTATGCCGCAGGCAGTCACCGAGGCTGGAGCGTCGGCTCGAACAGCCTGACGGCGGCCGGGCAGTCCGAGATCTTGAAAGATCTCGGACGGCAATTGCAGCAGAGATATCAGACCGTGCTCAAGGAGCCGGCTCCCGACCGCATCAGGCAGCTGCTGGAGCGGCTGGACCGAACCCGCCACCCCGAGGAGGACGGCAATCTCTAAAGCATCGGACGTGAAAAGTGGACTTGCACTTTTGGAATCCATCCGATGCTTTCCTCTTGAATAAGAGCATCGGTCAGAACGGACCCAGCGGGCCGCGCCAGCGAAAACCGGATCCACTTTTCACTGGCGTGGCCCTTCGGGTCGCTGACGCGGCCCTCTGGGTCCGTCCGATGCTCTAGGTCCCGGCCGAGCCTGCCGGCGCGCCCCCCGCTCGAGCCATGCCGATGTCAACGGCGGCGGCGGCTCTCGTGGTCGGATGAGGATTCCCGCGGGACGAGATTGTAGATCAGGAAGCCGGCCAGAATGCCTGCGCCGAGCAGGACCAGCGGATAGGACCGCGCCGTGTAGGCCGCCTCGGAGGCTTTCTCCCGGAGCACGTAGAGAGGCGCGGAATCATGGATCAGACGTTCGGCGCGCCTCAGGTTTTCCCGGCGGGTATGGATCTCGAGATCGTATCCCTCATCGTCCTCGTGCTGGTGGAGCGCGATGCTGTTGCGGGCGAATCCACCAGACACCAGACGCTGAACGGCCCGGTTGGCCTCCTTGCGGGACGAGAACGTACCTGTGGCAATGGACGAGTGCGGCATCAGTCAATCCTTTCAAACTGCTGACGCCAATTCCCGGCAAGCGCCAAGGTTCCACGTCTCCGCCGGTTTGGACGGCGGAAGCGAGGTGCGGACCGCTCCCCGGATCCCGTCAGTTTCGCCGGGAGGCCTGAGCGGCCTTCTCGGCCTCCATCAGGACTTCAAGCGCCCGCCATGGCTTCTGCATGAAGCGAACGTCACGCGGGACGCCCCCTTCCTGCGGGTCGAGCGGGCGTCCGGAGGTCAACACAGTCCTGACCCACGGCCATTTCAACCGCACGGTCCGAACCAGATCCAGGCCATCCATCAGACAGGGAAGACGAATATCGGCGAACAGAAAGGCCACTTCGTCGGAATGCACCCGCAGGTAATCCAGAGCCTCTTCCGCGCTGGACGCCTCGACGACCTTGAGATCCGTCTCCTCAAGAAGAGCCGCCGCCAAGCCCCTGACTTCGAAATCGTCCTCGACGATCAGAGCAATTCGATAAGGCTCAATCCTCTGTCCCATCCGGCCATCTCCTCTGTAATCCGTCTGCTGTTTCTGGGGCCATCTGCGAACGCAACGACCGTTGACGCTCTGTGATCTTTGGAAGGACCGGCCCGAAAACGCTAAGCGGGTGGTCGGCATGATGATGCGAGCGGGAGCTGTCTCGTCTGTTTCAACTCCCTGGAACGCTCGCTTTTGAAGGCTGAATACAAATTCTACATTCCCCGACGGCAAGACCATCGGGCAGACCCCTCTTCACAGAACGGTGAACACGGTTCCGTGTTTCAGCTTGGCCGTTAAGAAATTTGCCGGAACTGCTTTTTGACCTGGAGGAACCTGCGTGGCCGCTGTAGCTTAAGCTTGGAACGACCGTTCTGATGCGAGACCTCAACCGTGTTCAAGGAGACGCAGCTTCACCAGGAGTTCTTGGATCTGGAGCACCAGATGCGGCTTCTGGATCGGCAACTCGCGGACGCCCTGCAACGCATCCGCCACGGCTCTTCGCCGGACCTCGTCGAGCAGGCCAGGCAGGATGAGCGACATCTCCTTGCGGAACTCGATCGCCTGATGACACGGCTGCGCGCCATCGAGGGCCAGCTTCTCCAAATTCAGAAAACCGCCACGCGGCATTGAGGATCACGCAGGCTCGCCGGCCGCTCGAGGCCGCGCCATGTGTGAAAGCACACCTCGCGCCGCGCGCTCAGGGTCCATGGTGGCCGCGGCTAAAGGAGCGTTATGCACGAAGAGGATGAGGCATGGCCATCAAGCATTCTCATCTCGCATCTTGCGAGGCGGCCCGTCATGACGGAGTTGCGCGGCGGCTGAGCATTCCTGTCGTTCCGACCCTGCTCGGCGCCCTGGCCATTCTCAACGTCGCGTCGGTGGTGATGGTCCTGATGGAATAGAGGCTCTCCGGCGCCCGCGCGGCACCACGCAGGTCATGCGGCAAAGAGAGAACTGCAGGGCGCTCTGCGGCGAAAGCGGCCCTGCAGGTTCGGGAAAGGATCAGCGCAGCCCGAGGAACGACAGAATGGCGAGGACGACCACGATCGCTCCGATGAGCCAGATGATGTTATTCATGACGATGCTCTCCTGACGGTTGAATTGACCCCATGCCAACGGTCAAGGTGAGCCTTCGTTCCTTCGGTCAAGCTGCGAACGGCTAATTGGACGAGCAGGCGGTGTCGTCGCTGCTGTCGAGCCTGCCCGAGGGGCCGACCTGGCGTCTCGACACGGTCGTGCAGGATTCCCGCGTCAGCCCTCGGCTCGAATCCGCCTGGAGCCGACCGTCATAGACTCGTTGCGTCTCATAGCCGGGACCCGCCTGATAGTTCCAGGTCGAGACGCCGGCACTTCCGACGCACCCGGTCAGTCCCACGGCGAGGGCCGCGGCCGGCGACAGGATTCTGATCGCTTTAAGCATCGTCCATCCCAATTCTGGTGAAGCTGAACGCTTGTCCGTCGCCTTATAGCCTGCTCGTCCGATACGGCAATGCACCCGTCGACGATCAACAAAAAACCCCGGTGGCACCACCGGGGTTTTCCGTTTGAGCAGGATGCTCCAAAACAAAAGCCTAACGCATCGGCCGTGAGGTCGAGTCCACGTCGGATGCTTTAGAAGTCGCGCTGGACGCGCAGGCGGCCTTCCCAAGCGTCGTCGTCATCGTTGCCGACGACCCCGCGCGGGTCGAGATTCGAGTAGAGAACCTCGACGCCGATATCGAGACCGGAGACCGGCGACCAGATCACGTTCGTGCCGGCGCGCCACTCGTTGAAGTCGTTGGCAACGGCAGGAGCGTTGTTGCTGTACTCGACGCGGGCGTACGAACCGAACACGCTCTGGCGGATCGTCGGGGTCCAGTAGTGGTTGATGCCACCGGCGATGGACCAGCCGCGGCCGGTATCGATGTCGCCATCGGGACCGATATAGGCGTCGATCACCGAGCTGGAGGCCGTGCCGACCGCCACGTCCGGATCGAATCCGAGATAGGCGAGCGCGCCGTCGGCATAGGTTGCGGCGATCCAGAGGGCGTCGCCTTCAGCCAGCATCGGCAGATTGACGTAGCCCTGAGCCGTCAGAGCCCAGCCATACGCGCTGTCGGGGATCGTGCCGCCGAGAACCGGCCCGTAGGTGGCCGTATCGAGGACGTTGCTGCGGATCTGGTGAACCGCGCCGCCGAGCTGAGCCGAGCCCCAGGTGCCGGCATACTTCACGTTGCCGACGAGGTCGGGGGTGCGCTGGCCAGCCGCCAGCGCCGAACCGCTGCGGATGAGGACGTCGTCGGCGACAGCCGCATAGGCGCCTTCTTCGAGTGCCAGCGTGGCCGAGAAGCCGTTGCCGAACGAGAAGGTGTAGGCCAGGGCGTTCACGGTCGGAGCGTCGTAGAAGCGCAGCGTGCCCCAGTTCTCGTTCGGGAGGTCGCTGTTCATGAAGAACGACACGGTACGACCGGCGGTCAGGCCGCCGAACTGCACGAAGGCCTGGTCGACGATCGCCGTGTCACGGCCGTATACACCGGTGTTGTGGGTGATCTCGAAGCGCGCGAAGGTGCGGAGCAGACCGTAGGCGGTGGCGGTGCGGGCATCGAGCTGGATGCGGCCGCGAGCACGGAAGCCGATCGAGTCGTCTTCGCGGTCGTTCGCCTCGAGGTACTGGTACTCGGCGCGAACACGGCCGCCGACGCGGAGGCAGGTTTCGGTGCCGGGGATGTAGAAGAAGCCTGCGCCGTAGGTGGAGCAGACGCGAACGTATTCGACGGCAGCGGCCTTCGCGACCGGCAGATCGGCGGCATGTGCCCCCGCCACCGCGGCGAGACCCGCGACCGATCCGAGGAAGAGGCTCTTGGCGAGCTTCATGGTGTTCTCCAAAGAATGCTTGAGTCCATGACCCATGTACAAACGTGACCATAATCATGGCGCACTCGAGCGCAACCGGCAGACGCGCGAGAGCCGCCCAAGGCCCGTGCAATCTGCTGAAAACATAAGCATTTCCGGGCGCGTTGAAAAATTATCTGACCGAGTGTGACAAAATCTCAACATCCCTGACGCTGGGGGATGACCTTCATGCCGCAGCGTCACATACCGGCCCCGACACCATTCGGGCAGATGGCATTCGACGACCTTGGCCGGCCTCAGTCGTCGAGGAAGTAGTCGCTGTCGCGACAGACATAGCCGACCGGGCATTGCGGCGTATCCCTGGTCGGCACGAATCCAGGCTCGATCGTTTCGTTGAACTGGCAGAAGGTGCGATCCCGAACGTAGCGGTCGTAGGTATAGGTGCCCGTGCCCAGAACGACGGCGCCCCGCGAGAAAACGATTCCGCGGGCCTGGTTGCATGTCAGGCTCGGCGTCATGGGCCGGGACTGAGCCACCGCGCTCGACGCGGTGACGAAGGCAATCAAAACAAGAGCAACTCTTCTCATCACCGAACCCTTCGTACGGACACGCCCGGCAGGGAGCGATGCCGCGCATATCAACGGTGGAATCGGTGCTTGGTTACCGGCGTGACGCGCGTTCGCTCTTCAAGGATCCGAGAGCGGATCTGGCGCATCCTGCGGACCCGGAGGGCCGCGCCCGACGATGCGCCGGCCAAGAGAGGAGCATCGGATGAGGCTCCGAAGGGTGGGACGCTTTTGGGTCCGATGCTTTAGAGCATCGGCTGCAGGCGCCGCGCCAGCTCGACGGCGGCGGCGTAATCGGTCTTGCCCGAGCCCAGCACGGGAATTCCCGAGACCAGGATGGACCGGGGCATCCAGAGCTCGGGAAAACCCTGGCCCCTCGCGTAGTCCAGCAGCACATCCCGGTCCGCATCGGCCTTATCGGTGATGAGGATGATCTGCTCGCCTTTTCGCGGGTCCGGGATGGCCACGACCACGTGGCTGTTCTCCGGCCAGAGGGCCTGGACGGTCGCCTCGATGGCGGCCAGCGACACCATCTCTCCGCCCACTTTCGCAAAGCGCTTCGCCCGCCCCCGGATGGTCACGATCCCGTCCTCCACGGTGACGATGTCGCCGGTATCGTGCCATCCGTCGACCGGGGAACGGATCCCGCCCGGAGCGGTCGAGTCGAGATATCCCTTCATGACGTTCGGGCCGCGCACGTGCAGACGGCCGCCCTCGTGGATTCCCTCGACCGGATCGAGGCGCCATTCGATTCCCGGCAGGATCGGCCCGACGGATCCGGGCCGGTTGCGATCCGGCAGGCTCACGGCGATGACGGGCGAGCATTCGGTGGCGCCGTAGCCTTCCAGAATCACGGTCCCGTACCGCGACCAGAGCCTGCGCGTCTCGTCCTTCACCCGCTCGGCGCCGGCGATGACGTAGCGGACGCTCGCCAGGTCGTTCTCGCCCGCAGCCCGGGCATAGCCCTGCAGGAAGGTGTCCGTCGCGAGCATGATCGTGGCGCGGGTTCCGGCAACGAGCTTCGGGATCTGCCGGTAATGAAGCGGGCTCGGATAGAGCACCGACTTCATGCCGTTGAGAACGGCCGTCAGCAGACCTGCCGTCAGGCCGAAGGAGTGGAAGATCGGCAGCGGGTTGAAGAACACGTCGGTCGGCTGCAGCACGTCGCCGGCGAGCGCTTTGACCTGATAGGCATTGGCGATCAGGTTGGCGTTCGAGAGCGCCACGCCCTTGGGCACCCCTTCCGACCCGGACGTGAACAGCAGCACGGCCGGATCGTCGGGCTCGACCCGGGCCCCGGCATGGACGCGCCGTGCCATCCAGGAATCGATCAATCCGCGCAGCTTGTCGAGGCTCGTCAGCTTCGCCCGCACGTCTTCGAGCCACAGGATCCGCCGTCCCTCCCCCAGGGTGGCCACGATGTCGTCGAGCTTGCCCTGCTCGACGAAGCGGCGGGAGGTGACGATGGTTTCGATCCCGGCCAGTTCGCAGGCCGCCGTCAGGTTCTTGAGCCCCGCCGTGAAGTTCAGGAAAGCCGGAACGCGCCCGAACGCGTTCAGGCCGAACAAGGTGACGGCGATCGCCTGGACGTTCGGGAGAAGCACGCCGATGGGTTCGCGCTCCGCCGTCAGGCTCGCCAGCTTGCGTCCGAGGACCAGGGACCCCAGGACGAGGCGGCCGAAGGTGATCGGCTGGCGCTCCAGGTCCTCCAGGGCGACCTTGTTCCGGCCGAACCGGTCCCGGGCATCGAGGAGAGCACTGAAAAGGCTCTTGCGCGTCCGCTCGATGTCGAACCCGGCGATGTCGAATGCGGCCACGGGCGCTCCCTGCCTCCGGTTAACCCGCCGATCCCTCGCGGATCGGAGCCTGGTAGGCCAGGCCCATATCCCAGGGGAAATAGATCCAGGTGTCCTGGCTCACTTCCGTGACGAACGTATCGATCAGGGGCCGGCCGGCCGGCTTCGCATACACGGCGGCGAAATGCGCGTTGGGCAGCATGTCCCGCACGATCTTGACCGTCTTGCCGGTATCGGTGAGGTCGTCGATCACGAGCACGCCCTTGCCCTGGCCGTCGCCCACCGCCTTGATCGACGGCGCGATATCCTTCAGCACCTGGAGATCGCCCTGGTTCTTGTAGTCGTGGTAGCTCGCGATGCACACGCTCTCGATGAGCCGCAGGTCGAGCTCGCGGGCCACGATGGCGGCCGGCACGAGGCCGCCACGGGTGATGCAGACGATCGCCTCGAAGGGGCCGGCCGAGGCCAGGCGCCAGGCGAGAGCCCGGCAGTCGCGGTGAAACTGATCCCAGGAGACGGGAAAGGCTTTGGGGGAGGTCGGGGACATCGTTGTGCTCTTCGTGGGCTTTCAGGGGAAGACGATAAACCTTACAGAGGCGCCCGGTCACCCTTGAGGCGACCGAGGAGCTCGCGAACGGCGGCACTGGCTCCGGCAACCGCCGCCGGGTCCTTGCCGCGCACGACGATCTGGTTACGGAAGCCGCTCGCCGAGAACGACGGATAGGAGCCGATGGACACGTCCGGGCTCGAGGAGGCGATCCGGCTCAGGCCCTCGGCATAGATGCCCTCCGCCAGCCCCTCGGCCTCGATGGTCTCGATGACCATGCGGGCGCCGGTCTGGAGGGACGGCGCGACGATGTCGAGCATGGCCTGCATGATCGACGGCACGCCCGCCATGACGAACACGTTGCCGATGCGGAAGCCGGGAGCCTTGGAGATCGGGTTCTCGATCAGATCGGCCCCTTCAGGAATCCGGGCCATGCGCAGGCGCGCCTCGTTCAGCTCGTGCGGCTGATACCGCTCCCGGAGCATGGCGACCGCCCGCGGATCATGCCCGATCCCCACATCGAACGCTTTGGCGATGCAATCGGCCGTGATGTCGTCATGGGTGGGGCCGATGCCTCCGGTGGTGAAGAGATACGTGTAGCGGGCGCGCAGGGCGTTGACCGCCGCCACGATCTCCGCCTCCACGTCGGGCACCACGCGCACCTCGCGCAGGTCGATGCCGATCCCGGTCAGGTACTCGGCGATGTAGCCGATATTCTTGTCCTTGGTGCGGCCCGTGAGGATCTCATCGCCGATGATGAGAAGGGCGGCTGTAACGGAAACGGCCATGCGCTGCGATCCCTTTTGAGGGGCTTTAGACTCAGAAACGGCAATTCTCAAGCAACGGTTCGGTTGAACCGCAGCCTTCTCCCCTGCTACGAGGGATTTTTCGGCCAATCGTTGGAGTTCGATGCGTTTTCACGAAACCCTGCTCGAGGGCCGCCTCATCGAGCGCTACAAACGATTTCTGGCGGATATCGCCCTCGACACGGGCGAGGTGGTCACGGCCCATTGCGCCAATCCCGGCGCCATGATGGGTCTGAAGGAGCCCGGCAGCCGGGTGTTCCTGTCCCGGGCGACGAATCCGAACCGCAAGCTCAAATACAACTGGGAATTCGTCGAGGTGGCGGCCGGCGGCGGTCCCCTCCAGCTCGTCGGCATCAACACGTCCCGGCCGAACCTCCTGGTCGCCGAAGCCCTGGCGGACGGCCGCCTCGCGCCCTTCACCGGGTATGACCGGATCCGCCCGGAGGTGAAGTACGGCCGCAACAGCCGGGTCGACTTCCTGCTCGAGACGACCGGGCAGCCGCCCTGCTACCTCGAGGTGAAGAACTGTCATCTCATGCGGGAGGCGGGCTTTGCCGAGTTTCCGGACTGCGTCGCGGCCCGCAGCGCCAAGCACCTCTACGAACTCGCCGACATGGTGGCCGCCGGGGCCCGGGCCGCCCTCGTCTACGTCATCCAGATGGAGGCCGGGCGCTTCGACGTGGCGCGCGACATCGACCCGGCCTACGACCGCGCCTTCCGGCATGCCCTGGCCTCCGGGGTGGAATCCTACGCCTATGTGTGCCGCATCACGCGGGAGGAAGTGGTCATCGACCGGTCGGTGGAGATCGTCACGCCCCGGTAGACCGGAGCCTCAGCGGCGCTCGAAGGCCAGGTTCATCCTGGTCTCGAGGATCTGCCGGTAGCCCTTGCCCTTCAGGAGCTTGACCACATCGATCTGCCACCGTTCCGGAACATTGGCGATGATGAGGAGCGCGGGGTAGAGGGAGGCCGGCGCATCGCGGAAGAACGGGTCGAGCACCAGGTCCTCGGCTCCCTCCACGTCGAGCTTGATCGCGTCCACCCGGTTCAGCCCCTCCCGCTTCAGGAGCTCCAGCATGGTCACGGCCGGAACGCGAATGGCGTCCGTCTGGCTCGAGTTCACGATCTTCAGGCTCGCCTCGCCCCGGTTGAGAGGGTCGAGGAACAGGGTGAGCTCGCCGGTCTTGTCCGCCACCGCACAATCCACGGCCTTGATGGTGCCGGAGGGATTCTGGCGGATGTTGTAGATCAGACGGTCGAAGATCTCGGGCTGCGGCTCCACGGCCAGGATCCGGGTCGGGACGGAGCCCGCTTCCTGGGCGACCGAGAGGGCATACCAGCCGACATTCGACCCGATGTCGATGAAGGTGAAGCCGTCCGTGATCCGGGAGCTCAGGATCCTGAGCTCATCGGCATCGAAGTACTGGGGCGTGAACAGGATGCGCCGCTCGCAGACGTTCTTGTAGGGATAGAGCCGCATCCGGACGCCGAAGGTCTCCAGGTCGAGCGGCAGGCCCTTCAGGGTCTTCATCGCCAGACGGCGCAGCATCAGGGCCAGCCGGCGGCCGGCCCAGCCCTCGGGCAGCCCGCGCGTGCGGTCGATCACCCAGCGGGTGAGTCCTGAAGGCGCAAAATCGCCGAAAGGGCGAGAATCGTTCATTAAGCGGGAATCCACGGCCGTCGGTTGGGATGAACAGGGTTGCTCATGACACCCTCGGGCGCCAATCGCAAGCGGGGCAGAAGGTCTTTGCTTGCGTCCCGCGTGCCGATCCTTACATTCCGGACATCAGATCAGGGACCGAAAATGACCGAGACCGACATTGTCGAGCGCAGGCGCGCCGCCGAGATCCCGCTCCACGGGCCGGAGGCCTTCGAGGCCATGCGGCGGGTCTGCCGGATGACGGCCGAATGCCTCGACATGCTGACCGATCACGTGAAGCCCGGCGTCACGACGGACGACCTGGACAAGCTCGCCTTCGAGTTCATCCGCGACCACGGCGCCTACCCGGCCTGCCTGAACTATCGCGGCTACACGAAGACCATCTGCACCTCCATCAATCACGTGGTCTGCCACGGCATCCCCAACGACAAGCCCCTGCGCGACGGGGACATCATGAACATCGACGTGACCCTGATCCTCGACGGATGGCACGGCGATTCGAGCCGCATGTACTACGTGGGCGAGGTGCCGCGCCGGGCCCAGCGTCTGTGCGAGATCACCTATGAATGCCTGATGCGCGGCGTCGCGGCGGTCAGGCCGGGCGCGACCACCAACGACATCGGAGCGGCCATCCAGTCCTACGCGGAGGCGGAGCGCTGCTCGGTGGTGCGGGATTTCTGTGGCCACGGCCTCGGCCGCGTCTTCCACGACTCGCCGACGATCCTCCACTACGTGGAACCGGCCTACAACGTGGAGCTGAAGCCCGGGATGCTCTTCACCATCGAGCCCATGATCAATCTGGGCCGCCCGCAGGTGAAGGTGCTCGCCGACGGCTGGACGGCCGTGACCCGTGACCGCTCCCTGTCGGCCCAGTTCGAGCATACAGTCGGCGTGACCGAGACCGGCGTCGAGGTCTTCACCTTCTCGCCGAAGGGCCTGGACAAGCCGCCCTACACGGCAGCTTGACACTAGCCTGACGTCCCGCTTCGTGCCTACATAGTAACGTTGCCACTCCGGCCATCCGTGCCGGAACGGCGGCAGGCAGTAGCGGCGGGAGGGCATGAGCGGCGACGACAACCCCCATTACCATGGCCATCGGGACCGTCTTCGCGCCCGCTTCCTCGACGTGGGCGGCGACGCGCTGCCCGATTACGAGCTGCTGGAGCTGGTCCTTTTCCGCTCCATCCCGCGCCGGGACGTGAAGCCCATCGCCAAGGAGCTCATGAAGCGCTTCGGCACCTTCGCCGAGGTGCTGGCGGCCTCTCCGACCCGGCTCATGGAAGTCGAAGGAATCGGCGAGAGCGTCGTCACCGACCTGAAGGTCGTCGAGGCGTCAGCCCGGCGCCTCGCAAAGGGCGAGGTGGCCAAGCGTCCGGTCCTGTCCTCCTGGACCTCGGTGATCAACTACTGCCGGGCCGCCATGGCGTTCATGGACAAGGAGCAGTTCAGGCTCCTGTTCCTCGACAAGCGCAACGCGCTCATCGCGGACGAATTCAGCAATCGGGCACAGTCGATCATGCCCCGGTCTATCCGCGCGAGGTCATCAAGCGGGCCCTGGAACTCTCGGCCTCGGCCCTGGTCCTCGTCCACAACCACCCGTCCGGTGATCCGACCCCCTCCTCGGCGGATATCAAGATGACCCGCGAGATCATCGACATCGCCAAGCCGCTGGGGATCACCGTCCATGACCACATCATCGTCGGCCGCGAGGGCCATGCCAGCCTGAAAGGCCTGCGCCTGATCTGAGCTTGGCTTCAGAACCGACTCGCTCTCGGTGCGTTACGCTCCTGTCGAAAACGCACTGGAGACTCGAACCAATGAACAAGACTCTGCTGACGGCCAGCCTTCTCGGCTCCGTCCTCCTCGCCTCGGCGGCCATGGCCCAGACCTCGCCGGCGCCGGGCTTCATCACGCGGCTCGAGCCGGGCCAGATGCTGGCCTCGAAGGTCATGGACGAGGATGTGGTCGGGGCCGACAACAAGGATATCGGCGACGTGGAGGATCTGGTGCTCGATCGCAGCGGCCGTGTCGTCGCGGTCGTCGTGGAAGTGGACGAGGGGATCGGCGACCGCACGGTGGCCCTGCCCCTCAGCGCCGTTCAGATGAACACCGCCGACGCGGCGACGACCGGATCGGTTCAGGGATCGGGGCAGACGGGCGGCGGCTCCGCGGCGCGGAACGACGACGTGCGGATCGTGGTGAGCATCCCGGTGGATCAGCTCAAGGCTGCGCCCGAGTTCGACGACGACAACGACTAAGCGGGACAGATCCGGCGGCCTCCTGCGGGAACGGCCGCCGGCCGCCTGGAGCCTCGGGGCCCCAAGTGGGGAACAAGTATGGGGGCGCGGTGATAGTCTTTTTTGGGGGCAC